>JAAYUP010000277.1 GCA_012517635.1 Candidatus Atribacter alterifermentans | reverse complement strand
TTGAGAACCAAGGATGCCGCTCCACGGGCTGCGGGTCGATCTTTGATCTCAGCGACTTTAAAGGAGAGGTTTCGAGTAGCTAATTCTAAAGATTGCCGTCGTACGGTTCCTTTTATTGGGTTAAGGATCAAGTCGCCGAGATCGGCAAGTTCCCCACCAATGAGTATAGCTTCGGGATTGAGTAAGTTAACGACATTCGCAATTACTTCTCCTAATGTTCGACCCATTTCTTCGACCAAGCTGATACAGAATTTATCATTTTCATTTGCCGCTTTAATAAAGGAAGCGATGGATATTTGGGTCGTTTTTTTACGAATTTGGTCCAAATAGAATGAAATGACTCCATGCTCAAGAGCGTTCTGAATTGATCGTATCACTGCTGAAGAAGAAACAAACATTTCCAAACAACCGTGATTTCCACAGCTGCAAATCGGACCACTTTTGTTATATTGAATATGCCCTAATTCTCCTGCTAATCCTTGAGCGCCGTAATAAAAGGCACCATGAGTCATTAAACTGGCACCAACCCCATAGGAGAGATCAACATAAATCTGGTTTTGAAAATCTCTGCCAGCGCCAAAAAGACTTTCGGCCAAAAGCTTACAATTGGTATTACCTTCAATGGATATGGGGAGTTGAAATTCCTTTTCTAAAATTTGACGAAGAGGAACATCTCTCCAATCAGCGATTTGTGAGCAGAACAAGGAAATGCCCCGTTCTTGATCAACTAAACCGGGGTCAGCAATACCGATTCCTAATAATGGTGTTGAGTGTAATGAGTTGTTATGAATAAGTTGATGAATAATATTTTTTAATAACTCAATAATTTGTTTACCCTTGGTTCCTTCTGGAAGGGTATAATTTTTCTCGCCGATTATTTTATTTTCTAAGTCGATGAGTAAACCGCGAATCGATTGGGGATCAAACTCAATGCCGATAACTGTTCCTCCAATGGGATTTAAAGTCAATAGACGTTGTTTTTTCCCTTTTTGATTATTCCCAAATCCTTTTTCAATTAAAATTTTTTCTTTAATTAATTCTTTAGTAAGTTGAGTAATCGATGCTGGACGAATACCCAGCTTTTTTTGAATCTCAGTACGTGAGAGTGAACCGTTTTCATAAATTAATCTTTTAATTGTCGCTTTATAGTGAGTTTTGGTAAATGATTTCCGCTTTTCCATTTTTTGTCCTTCAATTATATTATTTACCTAATAGAAAAAAGCAAATTGACATGAAGAACATTCAGTATTAATATTCTATCAAATATGTTATTAAAAAGATATAACTGTTGGGTGTTAAATGAATCTGAATGATCCTATAATCTCAAGTTCATGACTTCATAAGCAGGCTTTTTGGTTATAACAGGGAAGTAGATTGAGATACTCCATAAAAATAGAGCGAAATAGCAATAGGTTTTGAGCATTTGGTTCAATGGAATCAGTGCTTTCATGGAGGGATCTATTATTATTCAGTTTAATAAAATAACAAAAAATTATGGGGCAACCAAGGCATTGGATAGTATCGATCTCACCATTGAAAAGGGTGAAGTTCATTCTTTAATTG
>JAAYUP010000276.1 GCA_012517635.1 Candidatus Atribacter alterifermentans | reverse complement strand
CCCCCCCTGAATCCCACCTCAATGGGGGAATGTATTTGATAGTGTTAACAGAATAGACCTGCATGCTGCACAACATCACCATATAGGAATGGAAAAGCAGATGAGGCGAGAGTACGAGAAAAAGATGAAGGATAAAAGAAACATAAAATGGTTGGGAATCTATCCTGTAAACGACACAGGATAGCAACCTACGGCGTAGGATTGAAAAGAAAAAAACTGAAAAACTGAAACTGCTAAGGATAGACCCTCTCCGTTTTCATTATCATGTGATGTCACGGATGTGACATGAGGGACTATCCTTAGCAGAAAAAATTGATCAAGTAAAAATGATAACTTTCTCCTTTTATGAAAAATAAAAAGAACGATGCCATATGATATACAGATCAAGCATTATCCTCTTTAAATGTGAATCAGAAGATCAAAACCTAGATCTGTTTATTTTGATTCAACATTGGTAAAAACATGATACATTCATTTTTTTATGTCGTTATGCTAAAATTTAACCTCGTGAGGCGATGAAGTCCGCCCTGGCTCGCCCTAAACCGCAAAAAAGCTGATGACTTCTATTCATAAATGAGTTTTTTTAGTTCAGCAATATTAACCTCAATGATTTAATTACCGATTGATTTCATCATTGCCATGATAATGGAGGGCTGAATTCTATGAAAGAGCTGTTTTTGGTTGGAATTGGAGGAGTTTTTGGAGCAATTGCTCGATATATCGTGGGCGGATGGATCCAGCATTTTTTCCCAACTTTTCCAATGGGCACAATGGTTGTAAATTTTATTGGGAGTTTTTTTCTGAGCTTTATTATGTATCTTTCTGAATTCGGTGGCGTCATCAGTCGTGATGTTCGTCTTTTTATCACCGTTGGTTTATTAGGAGCATTTACCACCATGTCTACTTTTGAATATGAATCTTTTCGCATGCTTGAAGGCCACGATTATATACATTTAACAATCAATGTTTTTGGGAATGTAATTGGGAACATCTTTGCCGTCTTCCTTGGGAAAGAAATAGCATTATTGATAAGGAGATAACCATGAAAAGGCAAGAAGAAGCAGTTTGTCTGAGGATTTTTATTGGTGAAACCGATCGTTATGAGGGTAAGCCTTTATATCTCTACCTCCTTGAAGCTTTTAAAAAAGCCGATTTAGCTGGAGCAACGGCCACAAGAGGAATAGCAGGTTTTGGAAAAAACAGCCGGATTCAAACTTCATCAATTCTTCAGCTTTCTACCGACCTTCCTATTGTGATCGAAGTGGTTGACCGAAAGGAAAAAATCGAGGCCATCAAACCGATTATTGACCAATCAGTCAAAGAAGGATTGGTGACTGAAGAACCAGTGACTGTTTATTTATATGAAGCACCTCAAAAATAATGAGGCTCATTTTCTATATTAGTAAAATAAATATTGGGGATCTAATGGGTTGTGATTCTTAAATTTTATAAAGCTGTTGATTTGGGGGATTGAGATTAAGGGAAAAGAAAGAAAAGGATGAGATCCTCACGCGAGAAAGCACCGCTCCGGATGACTGATGAAAGGCATACCCCCCTGAATCCCACCTCAATGGGGGAACGTATTTGATAGTGTTAACAGAATAGACCTGCATGCTGCACAACATCACCATATAGGAATGAAAAAGCAGAAAGGGGAAAAAATAAAGAAAAAAAATTAAAAAATGAGATCCTCCCGCACTCAAAAAGCGAGTTCTCAGGATGATAAAAATGGAAAGCCGTAGGCTGCTATTCTGGGCAGTTTGCAGGATAGACCCGCATGCTGCTTCGCAGTAACAGATATTAGTGAAAAAGAGAATGGGTGTATTAGTAGATTTTTAAAAAGGAGTAACAATTTCTGGGGTCAGGTCTTGATTCTTGAATTTTAAAAAAGCTATGGAAGTGGGGAATTGTGGAAATGTGGAACTATATAAAGACACAAGATGAGATCCTCACGCGGTTAAGCACCGCTCAGGATGACAACTGCAGCGTCAGATGAGAGCCTCACGGCTTCAGAGAATGAGGGGGCGAAAAAGAAGAAGGAAATAAGTTACAGAATGACATGCCCCCTATCTTTTCGGGATTGTTCCCTGCCGGTGTTACTCGGCTAGTGATCGAAATGATTAGATTTGGTTACTTAGTTATCTATGTCTAATTTGGTTCTATAATGAGTATTGAAAGTCGGCTTTCTGGCGAAGGATATACTATACAACGATTTTCTTTGAGAAAGGTTAATGGAGGGGGGTTATAGTGGCAGAAGGAAGGGACTTTTGGGGCATAGTGCGAAATAATCCGGTCAGACTTTTTGTACGATGCAGTTTCTCCCTTCTGCTTTGGCTTCATACAGGGCTTCATCCACTTTCCTCAACAAGTCGTCAATATTGGATATCTCCTCGCTGTAGGCTGCCACACCAATACTTACAGTGAATGTTATTTTCTTACCCTGGTAAAGGACGGTGCTTTTTTCCACATTTTGCCTCAGTCTTTCGGCTAAAAGAGCTCCATTTTTAAGGTCTGTGTTGGGAAGGATAATTCCAAACTCTTCACCGCCCATGCGTCCCGGCATATCTGAATCACGCAGACTGCTTTTTAATGCGGACACAAATTGTCTTAAAGCCGCATCTCCTGCGGAATGTCCCAATGTATCATTGATATGCTTGAAGTTGTCCAGATCCAGGAACATAACGGAAAAGGGGTGTTTGTAGCGATATGCACGTTCCATTTCCCGTTCGAGGGATTGCATAAAAACCCTGCGATTGGGAAGGCCGGTCAGTTCGTCGGTCGTGGCTAGCTCGTTTAGTCTCTGGTTGATTATTTCCAGTTCAGCGGTACGTTCTTCAATGATGATCCGTTGTTCAAATTCATGCTGCTTCATTTGAAAGGTTAATCTCATAAAAACCAAAACCAAGATGACTGCGATGGAGGAATTCGCTATGTTCCTCACCATGAGATACGTATCAGAGGTTCCAAGAATGGAGGCTATAACAAAAACCGAATGAGTCGTGGCAAAAAATATGAGTGAGTGCTTTGGGCTCAATAGGACAAACAATCCCACGGCAAAGACTGGCAGCAGGTAGAGTATAAGATCGTTGATATAGTAAAAAAGAGTGGTAAAACCAAATGCCGTTACAATCAGAAAGCAGTAAGAGAGAACAAAAGCCATCTGCCAATGGATCGAATCATTGAATCCTCTCTTCTTTACCAGTGCTGTCAATCCCCAATACAGCAGTGAACATCCTATTGCTGATAGGTGGAGGTAAAAGAGTACGGGATATTGGTTGAAGGCCACGTCAAAAAGTAAAAGAGCGGCAAAAATCGCAGTAAGAATTTTTATTATCATCCCAACACGAAAGTAATTGATTGCCCATACTTCCTTAACAAAACGATCGTGATCGCGGTGTGCTTTACTCTTCTTTTCATGATTAGTATTCAGTTGGTCTTGATTTTTTGTGTACACAGTAATAAGTTGTTCCTCCGGTCTTTCCGTCGAATTGATAAAAAAACGTCCGATAAAGGTTAACTTCGAGTCTTCTTCCAGGACGGCTTTCTCAAGACGAGTTTCCCGTTCCGAGACAAGAAAAAACTCAATTCTGATTTATTATACCACTCGATTTTTCCCTCATAAATTAGAAGGACCATTCTAATGATAGGTAGCGGGAGATCATTTGTGAAAACGAGAATAAAAAACCCTTAGGGCCAGGTCTTGACCATGTATTTATAAAAAGCTGTGGAATTGAGGAATCGTGGAATTGGAAAAAGTTAAAGGATGAGATCCTCACACCCTCATTCATAAGTAAATATAACCCCTATAGGTAGCCCCATTAGGATACAATCCCTGTTTTGATAAATACCACAAAGATATCTCATATAATTACCTGTCTTCATATAATAAATATTAAAAAAAGAAAATCTCATTTATTTTTATAGCTTCAAATAAATCCATGCATCGGAAAAAGAGAATGTAAGAAGATTAATAAACCAGAGGAACAGTTTAAAAAGAGGTAATATGAATTGACTAAAGAGTTCCGAGGTCTTATTACTCAGTAGTTGAAAATTGATTGAGATAACTAATTTATATAAAATAATGTAGTTTAAATGCTTATTAAAAGAGAGGAGAAGAAGAAAAAAATAAAAAATTAAACCCTGACCCAAGCGTGCATTTTTCTTTTTTTATTTCAGTACAAATTTTACAATTAGTATTTTAATGCTCATTGTTTTCAAATTTTCCAAAAGCCAAATCTTATTTCAATTACTTTTATAAATTATTAAATTGAATTAATACTTATAAATAATTTAGGTAATTAAAATAGTTTATTTGCTTATATATCATGTTTATGCTACTCTACTCAAAGAATAGAAAATTAATTAAAACGTTTAAGTTAAATGAATGAATTATTTCTATTATTTTCTAATTTAGGAGATAAACAATGAAAACAACCATTAAAGATGTAGCAAGACTGGCAGGTGTTTCAACCGCAACTGTCTCATTAGTTATGAATAATAAATCAAGCATATCAGAAAAAACCAGAAAAAGAGTTCTGAATGCAATTCAACAACTTCAATATGAACCAAATGTAATGGCGCGTAATTTAGTAAGGCAAAAAACCAATACTATCTTGTTGTGCGCATTTATCGGTCAACAAGGCGAAGATTCTCTGTTTTATCCATGGCTCTTATACAGCATACTGAATGCTTTTTCAAAGCACGATTTCTTTCTCCAGGTAGTTGTTAAGGGAGATCTCATGAATCCGAATTCTATCAACGTACGAGAAGAATTAAATAAAATTGCCCGGAAGAAGCTATTTGATGGCATACTGGTGCTTTCTCATTGGCCACTTCACTATTCCGAAGTGAGTGATTTAATTAATGATAATTTTCCTTTTGTTGTTGTTGGACAAAAAATTGATAGCGAAAAAGTTAGCTATATTGATATCGACCATTATGAAGGTGCTTTAAAAGCGATGCAATATATTTTTAACAAAGGAAGGAAAAGAGTAGCTCACATCCGAGGACCAGTTGGGCAAAAAGAAGCTGAAGAACGTTTTCGGGCCTATATTGATAGCTGTATTAGTGAAAAGATCGAAATCAACAAAAAATTCATCGTTACCGGAAATTACCGCTGGTGGACTGGGTATCAGGGAGCTCAAAAGATCTTCCAATTTGAGGAAAAACCTGATGCTTTGTTTGCTGCTAATGACGAAATGGCATTAGGAGCGCTTAATTTTTTAAAGGAAAATAACCTACGCGTTCCTGAAGACGTTTTAGTTGTTGGATTCGATGGAATTGCTGCAATCCAATATTCAAATCCACCATTGCCTTCGGTTCGTCAGCCACTTGACAAACTAGCAGAATTGGCTGCCAATGCTCTTTTTATGAAAGTCCATAGTAATAAAATTATCCAAGAAACCATTCAATGCGAATTAATTGAGAATTGGCAACATGAGTTTAATAAACTCAAAAATTAAACGTTTTAATAAATTAAATTAACTCTTATATAATAAATAGTAAAAAAGCGGTAAAAGTCAACAATAACAATGATAATACGTGTTGTTGACTTTTTATTTTTTATAGTATAATATATAAACCGTTTTAATAAGATAAACAGATTTTTATGAAGGAGGATCGTTTTGACCCAAAATAATCAAGTAACAAAACCAATTCTTCTTGAGGTCAAGGAAATAACCAAGGTTTTTGGTGGGACGGTTGCCCTAACCGATGTTAGCTTAGGGTTTCAGAAGGGAGAGATCCATGCTTTATGTGGCGAGAATGGAGCAGGAAAGTCTACCTTGGGAAAGATAATAGGAGGTGTTTTTCAACCGGATAGGGGGAGCATTTTTTACGATGGAAAAAAGGTCATAATTCGAAATCCCAATCATGCGCTTGAGCTTGGAATTAGTGAGATGTAACAGGAAACCTATTTAATTCCAGATATCTCCATTACAGAGAACATATTTATCAAAGATAAGCCCACCCTTAAAGGAACACCTTTTATCGATTGGAAAAGAATGTTTACCGAAGCTCAGGAGTGCATGGATGCCTTAAATATTGACATTGACGTCAGAAAGACTATGAAAACCCTCTCTACCGCTGAAGTTGAAATGATTTCTCTTGCCCGTGCTCTCAGAAATAAAAGTAAACTCATTTTAATGGACGAACCTACCGCTTCTCTGAGCTATGGAGAAATCGAAAAACTCTTTAAAGTTATGCGCCAACTCCAACAACAAGAAGTAACCATCATTTTTATAACCCACAAGCTTGAAGAAGTCATAACAATTGCCAATCGGGTCAGTGTTTTGAGAGATGGATGTCTGGTTCATACTGACTTAGTTAAAAATGTCAATGAAGAAAAGTTGACAGCTATGATGATAGGCAAAACTACAAAGAAGGTTTTCCCTTTAAGATCTTTAGAGAGAAGTAATGTTATTTTTGAAGTAAAAAATCTTGGGAAAAAGAACGAGTTTTCTCGGCTCAGTTTTCAACTTCATCAAGGAGAAATAATTGGAATCGGTGGTTTAGTTGGTTCAGGGAAGGAAAAAATAGCTAGAACAATTATCGAGGGAAACCAAGACGAGGGGGAAATATTTATTAAAGGTAAAAAAGTCACTCTCCATTCACCCAACGAGGCTAGACATTATAACATTGGTTATGTACCCGCCGATCGACATCTTTATGGTTTGATTAAACTTCTATCTATCAGGGAGAATACTTTTCTTTCTACACCTTTAATACAGTATGGTTTTATTCACGTCAAAAGGGAAAGGGAGCTCGTCTCGGACTATATTAATCTGCTTAATATTAAAGCCTGGGGGGAATCTCAATTGGTTCGAGACCTCAGTGGTGGTAACCAACAAAAGGTACTTTTGGCAAGATTGTTGGCTTCATCGGGAGAGATCTTTATCTTAGAAGAACCAACTCGTGGAGTAGACGTTGGAGCAAAATCCGAGATATATCAAATCATTCAAAATTTTTCCCAACAAGACAAAGCAATTCTCATTATTTCTTCTGAAACCGATGAGTTATTGCTACTGTGCCACAAAATTTTAGTGATGCGAGAATGCCAAGTGGAAGGTGTTTTTGACCATGAGAATGCAAGTAAAGATTTAATTATTGAAACGGCTTTAGGTGTAAGAATAAATCATGAATTAGGAGAACCTATAACCCATGGCTAAGGTAGAGAAAACCCTAACCAAATCGGAAATTCAGAAAAAAATTAGTTCGTATGGTTTTGTTATTGTATTGATGGCAATCGTAGTGGTTATGTCTTTGATTGCCCCTTCTTTTTTAACAACGAGAAATATTATGAACCTCCTTCGACAAATTTCTGTTGTTGGAATTGCTGCTTGTGGTGCGACCTTCGTTATTTTGTTAGGAGAAATTGATCTATCGGTTGGTTCTATAATCGCTTTTGCCGGTGTTCTTTATGCATCGTTTCAGTTCTTTATGCCTGTGCCTTTTGCAGTTATCGGTGCAGTATTTTTTGGTTGGTTAATCGGTTTGGTTAACGGATGGATCATCACCAAAACTAAAATCGCATCGTTTGTTATTACTTTGGGATCGATGGCGATAGTTCGTGGGTTTGCCCTTTTATATGCTAACGGGAGACCCATTTTTGGCTTAAAAGAATCAGCACGCTGGCTCGGCCTTTCTTATATAGGACCAGTTCCTCTCATGGTTATCTTATTTGTTCTTATTGTTTCTATTTCGGCAGTTATTTTAAAAATGACCAAAACCGGGCGTTTTGTCTATTCAATTGGTGGGAATGAAGAAGCATCTTACCTTGCTGGAATAAAGGTTAGCTTATATAAAACTCTATCATTTGGGATTGCCGGTTTAACCGCTGGCTTTGGTGGTGTATTACTAACCTCACGTTTAGGTTCGGGGGATCCAATCGCAGCGCAGGGATATGAATTTGACGTGATTGGTGCAGTCGTTATAGGAGGGACGAGTTTAAAGGGTGGTTCCGGATCGGTTATAGGAACCCTTTTTGGTGCTTTACTTCTTGGGATTTTAACCAACGGGATGAATCTTTTAGGGGTTAATCCTTATTGGCAGCAAGTTTCCAAGGGATTCATCATTATCGTGGCAGTTCTTATAGACCGACAAAGGCAGAAGAAATTGTAAAAACTAAGGAAAAAGGGGGTATGATAGCTTTTCGTTTAATCATCATAATAAGGAATTTAGGTCTTTGACTCGCAGTAAAAAAAACTTGTTGAATAATTTTGTTCGTAAAAGGAGGTAACAAAAATGTTCAGAAAGTCAAACCTGAAAAGCATTTTCACCTTAATAATGATCATTTCTTTAATAGTTATTTTCACTGTAGTTGGTTTTGCTCAGGAAAAAAAATATACCGTTGGGGTGACCATTTATTCCTTCAACCACAAGTATACTCTTAGAGTATTAGAGGGCGTTAATAAAGCAGCCGAAAAGTACAATGTTGAAGTTATCGCCATTGATTCAAACGATGATCAGGCGAAACAAATTGCCGATACTGAAGCGTTAATCACCAGAGGAGTCGATGGAATCATTGCAACTCCAATAACTACCGAAGGTGGGCAGGAAGTTGTCACACTTGCTAACGAAGCAAATATACCAATAGTCTGCGTATCCCGAAGAGTCCCAGCTGGTGATTATGTATATTTAGGATCTGATGATGTCGAGAGTGGTCGTATGGCAGTTCAGTATTTTGCCAAAAAGCTCAATGGAGAAGGAAAAGTTGCAATGGTTATGGGAACCATGGGTTCTTCTTCTGAAGTTGATCGTTCCCTTGGTTGGCATGAGGAACTTAAAAACCATCCTGGCTTGGAATCTGTTGCAGAAATAACCGGGCAATTCTTCCGCGATGGAGGATTGAAGGCGACCGAAGATATCCTTACTGCTCATCCTGATGTGAAAGCTATATGGTACCAGAATGACGATATGCTACTGGGCGGCATTGTTGCTTTAGAAGGTCAAGGGATGTTAGATAAGGTTATCACTTTAGGTGTTGATGGTGATCCAGAAGCCATTCAAGCCATAAAGGATAAAAAAGCCGATGCAACTCTATTTCAAGAAGCTGAGTTCCAAGGAGGGTTCGCTCTGGGATTATTGGTATTACAACTCGAAGGAAGAGAGGTTAATGGATACGAAACCAAATTCAGTATTGTTGATGGAAATAATGTCTTAAATATTTTCCCAAGCGAAGACAACTTAGCTACTACTTTCCCCTATTAAAAAATGGGAAATGTGAAAAAGCAATGAATGGATTCTGTCTGCAGGGGTATTTGTCAGTCCCCTGCAGATGTCCATATTAATTGGTAAGGGAGGCCTTCATAATGAAAAAAGCATTGATAGTCCATGGTGGTTGGGAGGGGCATGATCCAGTTGGTATTGCCAAGCTCTTTGGTTTGATTTTGGAAAAAAACGGATTTAGTGT
>JAAYUP010000275.1 GCA_012517635.1 Candidatus Atribacter alterifermentans | reverse complement strand
TCGAAGTTTAAAAAATTTAGAGGTTGAAACCATCGATCTTCTTCAACTTCATTGTCCTCCTACTGAAGTCTATTATCGACCGGAGGTTTTCGAAGTATTAGATGATATGGTACAACAAGGGAAGATTCAGAATTACGGAGTAAGCGTGGAAAAGGTTGAAGAGGGCTTGAAAGCAATCGAATACCCTGGAGTGAAAAGCGTCCAGATTATATTTAACATTTTCCGACAGCGGCCGACAGAGTTGTTTTTTGCCGAATGTCGAAAGAGAAGAGTTGCGGTCATAGCCCGGGTTCCATTAGCGAGTGGTTTGCTCACTGGAAAAATGACCAAAGAGACCACTTTCCCATCCGATGATCATCGCAATTACAACCGATATGGCCAGGCCTTTGACCGAGGGGAGACTTTTGCTGGCGTCGATTATGAGAAGGGGTTAGAAGCGGTGGAAAAATTGCGAAATCTCGTTCCTGAAGGATTTAACATGGCACAGTTTGCTCTCAAATGGATTCTCATGTTTCCCGAAGTCAGCACGGTTATCCCTGGAGCGAAAAATCCCCTTCAGGCTGAAGATAATACCAAGGCTTCCAACCTCCCACCGCTTGAAGAAAAAGTGATGCAAGAAATCCAAAAGATCTATGAAACCTCCATAAAAGCGGATGTCCACCACCGCTGGTAAAACTTGGGGTTAGGTCTTGATTCTTGAATTTTGATATCTGAATGATTCACCATGGCTCGACCAGTTAGAATTGAATTCCCTGGTGCTCTCTATCATATAACCGCCAGGGGGAATAAAAAAGAGAATATATTGAACAGTGACCGAGACCGAATGGTCTTTTTACAGATCCTGAATGAGACGGTAATCAGGTATCATTTCATTTGTTATGCCTATTGTCTTATGCCGAACCATTACCATCTACTGATAGAAACTCCCAATGGGAAGCTATCTCTGGGGATCAGGGAATTAAATGGAGTCTATGCCCAAAAATTGAATTGGGCTTATAAGACAGTAGGCCATGTATTCCAAGGGAGATTTAAAGCGATTTTAGTTGAGAAGGAAAGCTATCTATTAGAGTTATGCAGGTATATTGTTTTAAATCCGGTTCGAGCAGGCTTCGTGCAATATCCCTGGGAATGGCAGTGGAGTAGCTATCTAGCAACGACCGGAAAAGCCGAAAAACCCAAATTCTTATCAACCGAATGGATACTTTCTCAATTTCATGAAGAACAAAAGCGTGCCAAAAAAAGCTATGAAGACTTTGTATTCGCTGGACTTGGAGAAGAAGCTCCCTGGAAAGACTTAAGAGGGGGGTTTATTTTAGGGAAAGACCAATTTGTTGAAGAAATCGAGCAATACATCGATAAGAAGAAAACTATCCGAGAAGTACCTAAAGTTGAAAGATTTGTTGCTCGGAAGAAATTAACTGAGATATTTAATGAAGGGAAACGATACCAAGAAAAAGAAAGTATGATGTATAGTGCTCACGTTGAGCACGGTTATACTCAAAAAGAGATTG
>JAAYUP010000274.1 GCA_012517635.1 Candidatus Atribacter alterifermentans | reverse complement strand
TTTATCAAAGCAGGAAAAGACTGGAGACAAGAACCCATTTTAAAGAAAGTAAAAGCCAATTAGAGGGCTTTTTTGATATTAATGAGGAAGATCAATAAGAGAGTCAAGCCGGTGAGAAAATTCATTATCATTCCGAGACGAGAATTGAGAGTTCCATGCCAACATGGCAAATGAGAAGGAAAATAAATTCTTTCCCATTTGCCATAATAGCGAAAAGCAACTTCGATGTCAGGTAAAGTTGAAAAAAGAACTGACCAGGCGAAAATAAAAGGGAGAGAAAGTATCTTCAGGCAAAGAACGGAAAAGGCTGCAGCTATGAGAATATCAATGATCACTTGATTGACAGTAGTCAGGTCTCGATGGGGAATAGCGTCGAGGAAGAGGTGTCCCCCTAACCCTCCTAAAAGCAAAAGAAAAATATTATGAGTTTGAGTTGCTAAAGTTAAACCCCAAAGACTATGAACGATGATCAGCATATTTCGTCCTAAAAATTTAGTGAATAGTGAGTCGCGAATGGTAAAAATTCTACCCTCATCCTCACCTTCTCCCATCAAGGGAGAAGGAACCAAAATCTCGCGCCCCCTCACCCCCTCGGCGTCTTTCGCCAATATTCCCTCGCCCCGTTCGTACAGAGAGGGTTAGGGTGAGGGGGAAGGCATTTTCATCCTCATCTGGTGCTGCAAAGCAGCATGAGGGTCTATCATGAAGTTATGCTTTTCCGATTGATAGTGAAGATTCCATACATTCTCTGGCAGCCGCTTTTAGACTAGGAGAAATATCTCGAAATATTTTTGGTAAGAAGAGCTCATCTGGGTGAAGATCGATATACTCATGAATGCTTTTTAAGAAAGCGACCCTCAGAGTTGTGCTGAAGTTGATTTTCCTCACGCCGGCATAGACTGCTTGCTGAAGTTGGTCAACGGGAGTTCCACTTCCACCATGGATAACTAAGGGTAAATGGGTCTGTTTTTTTATTTCACGGATACGATCAAACTGTAATCGAGGCACCATACCATTATATAATCCATGACGAGTTCCAACCGCGACCGCTAACATATCAACACCGGTTTTGTTTGAAAAAAATGCAGCCTCTTCAGGAAGGGTAAAGAAGTCATCAGATTCCGGATCAACTTCCCACAACTCATCTCCTTCCAGCCCGCCTACTCGGCCAATTTCTCCTTCAACCATGACCTCAGCAAGATGAGAAATTTCAACTACTTTTTTGGTAATCTCGATATTTTTCTCGATTGGGTGTCTTGACCCATCAATCATGACTGAGGAAAAACGATTTAATATGGCATCCATGACTTCTTGAACTTCATGACTATGATCGAGATGAAGAGAAAAAGGAATTGAAAATTTTCGAGAAAGGGCATGAAGGGCTTCGGAAAGAGCAGTAATATCTAAAAAATAATATTCTACCGGAGCAAACTGGATAATAACCGGAGAATGCAATTTTTCCGCTTCTTCTAATATCCAAATCATAAATTCTAAATGGGGAGAGTTAAAAGCAGGAAGTGCAAATTCCTTTTTTTCAGCTAATTCAATAAGATATTTCGTTGAAACCAGTGGCAATTGTGATTACACCTTCCTTATAAGAGAAAAATAGAGTAAATTTACAAACGGATATATAATACGAGTATAGAGATAAAAATACAAGTGGATGGATTTAAAAAATGAAAGAAGAGCGGGGTTAATAATACCCCGCTTAAGGTAGTTTTACGGAGTCAGGGTGAGAATTTTTCTTGCTTGTTCTGGATAGGAAGCTATAAATAATAGCTCTTCTTCAACTAATGGTTTTTGTTTTTCAACGTTCGCAAATCGGGTAAGCTCGAGAATTTTTCTTGCTTCTTCCTCGTTCTTGAACTCAACTTCCAAGTTATCATAAACATTGCGGAAGCCACGGATACCGCTATATTCACCCACAACGATTTGGCGACCGGTTTCGATCAGTTCTGGTTCTCCACGCCCTAATTCTTCATAATCATAGAGCTCGTAATTTTTCCGATCTTTAATAACTCCATCAGCATGAATACCAGAAGCATGAGCAAAGGCGTTGGATCCGACTCCTGGTTGGGTTATTGGAATAGGAACTTTAAAAGCATAGGAAGCATATTTGCAAGTTTTCCAGGCAGCTTTGAGGTTCACATTTTCAAGGAATGAATAATTCTCGTTGTCGAAATAGTTCGCATATTTAATTGCTAAAACGACAGTGACTAAATCGGCATTACCAGCTCGCTCTCCTATTCCGTTAATGGTAGTATTAATGTAGACATCACATCCAGCATCAATAGCTGCTTTAGCTCCACTAATCGAATTGGCAACCGCCATTCCTAGATCATTATGACAATGAAGTTCGATAGACATTTTACAAGCTTCGGCAATCTTTAAAATTCTATCATAAATACTAAAAGGGCTATCATAACCAAGAGTATCACAATAACGAAATCTCTCAGCTCCGGCTTCCTTGCCTGCTAAGGCAAAATCAATAAGGAATTCCACATCGGTCCGGGAAGCATCCTCCGCATTTACTCCAACTCCAACTGCACCTAACTGCAATGCAGTTTTGGTTGCTTCAGTCATGGAATGAATAACATCTTCTTGAGTCATTCGACCTTGAAATTTTCCAGAAAGCATTTGTTCAGAGGTGGAAATGGATAAGTTGAGATATTTTAACTTTGGTACGAGTTGGTATGCTAATTCCACGTCTTTTTTGACTGCTCGTAACCATCCACTCAAACGGATGGGGCGAAGAACTCCCATATCAGCTAATTCAAGATTGGCATTTAAATAGTTGGTTTCATGATAAGTGGTTGGAAAACCAAATTCACTCTGGGTAACACCCATCTCATTCAAATACATGTTGACAATAGTTTTTTCTATTTTGGCTAATCCTAAATGCGCGGTTTGCACTCCATCACGATTGGTTACATCGAGTAAAAAGATTTTTGGCATGTCAATCGATACCCCCTTTAATTAATGTTTTGTAAAAATTTTTTCAGTTGGGTCATTCCCTTTTCTATATTTTCTTCTGAAGTAGCATAAGAAAAACGTAGATATCTTTCCATCCCGAAAGCACTGCCAGGCACAGCAGCAATAAGGGCTTTTTCCAAAAGAATTTCGGCCAGTTGAAGTGAAGTGTCGATTCGTTGATTCTCAAAGTATCTTCCAAGATAAGCAGAGAAGTCGGCAAAAACATAGAAGGCTCCTTGAGGAACTGGAAAAGTTATATCAGGAATTTCTTTTAAGAGTTGTACCATTAACAACCTTCTTTGGTTGAATGTTTTCACCATATTCTGAACAATTTGCTGATCGCATTGCAAGGCGGCTAAAGCAGCTTTTTGACTAATAGAGGTCGGATTGGATGTGGTGTGATCTTGTAAGCGTCCCATGGCTTGTATTGCTGCTTTTGGACCAGCTGTGTAACCAATTCTCCATCCAGTCATGGAGAAAGTTTTGGAAACACCGTTAATCACGATAGTTTGCGATTGAGCTTCTGGAGAAAAGGAAGCAATGCTTTTAATCTGAGCCCCATCATATACCAATTTTTCATATATTTCATCGGAAATAATTAAGAAATCTTTTTCAATAGCAAGATCGGCAATTTTCTTCAAGGTTTCAATGTCCCAGACTGTACCGCTTGGGTTAGAAGGATTATTTAAGATTAATAGCTTGGTTTTATCAGTTACTTTACTGAGTATATCTTCCCAGCTAATCCGGAGTGTTTTAGGATCACAATGAATAAAAACCGGCTTCCCTCCTGCCAAACGAATTTGTTCGACGTAGGTTACCCAAAAGGGAATAGGAAGAAGAACTTCATCATCGGTATCGCAAAGAGTCAGGATAGCATTGAAAAGTGAGTGTTTAGCTCCACATGAAACAATAATTTCATCAGGGTGATAGGTAAGACCATTCTCTTTATAGAATTTATGGCAAATTGCTTCTTTCAATTCGAGAATTCCTGATGTTGGAGTATATTTGGTAAATCCTTGATCAATAGCTAATTTCGCTGCTTCCTTAATACATTGAGGGGTATCAAAATCAGGTTCTCCAGCACTAAATGATAGGACATTCAACCCATTTTTTTTCATCGTTTTTGCTCGAGCTGAAATCGTAAGAGTTGCCGATGGTTCAATTAAATTGACTTTTTGGGATATTTTCACGGTGTACCCCCTATTCTTTTATTTTTCTTTTTTTTACAGGTGGTGGGTAACACTGGTATCGGAACCAAAAATAAGATCAATTTCAGTTCCACGAATTCCGTTTGGAGTGGATCGTTTTGGTGATTATGAGCTGGATAAAATATCAAGGGTTAGAAATACCGAAAAATTTGTCCAACCCTTTTTCAATACATAAAGATTTTATTCACTCTTATATAGGAGTAAGAGGCAAATGTCAAGAACCTCAGTATTTTTTTATTGATAAGCTATTCGGCATTGATTTTTTCTAAAGATTAAAAATAGAGATTTTGATTTATTTCTATCAATTGACTTGACACGAATTCATAGTATATGGTAGAAATTGTTACATAGCAATGAGGCTCTTCCTGCGATGTTGTAGGAAGAGCTTTTATTTTTATCGGATTTATTAAGGTAACGCAACGATGAGTTACACGATTTATACCTTTTTTCCCTTCAAGGCTTTGAAGAGAGTCCTTCTCACACTGCAGTGATTAAATTTATTCCTTCGTTATCTCAGCGAAGAGATTTTTAAATCAACTGAGCATCCATTCTTTTAGACGTTGTCAGGAGGATTTAAGTATGGACTACAAAGTAACTCTGGATACTATTTGGGTAATCGTTGCTTCAATACTGGTATTTTTTATGAATCTTGGTTTTGCCATGGTAGAATCGGGTTTTAACCGATCGAAGAACACCGTTAATATTCTCTCAAAGAATTTCATCGTTTTTGCTGTTTCAACATTAGGTTTTCTTATGCTTGGTTGGGGCTTAATGTTTGGAAATGGGAATACTTTTATTGGACTTAAGGGCTGGTTTTTTCTCAATGGTTTAGATAATTCACCAGCAATAGGCGATAACTATCATGGAGTTTATTCAGCTCTTTCTTGGGTCAGTGTACCATTGCTGGCAAAATTCTTCTTTCAATTGGTATTTTGTGGAACTGCTGCAACGATTGTTTCTGGTGCAGTTGCAGAAAGGATTAAATACCTTTCTTTTATTTTATTTTCATTTATTATGACCATTTTTATCTATCCAGTAACTGGACATTGGATTTGGGGAGGAGGATGGTTGCAAAAGTTAGGAATGCTTGATTTTGCCGGATCAACAGTTGTTCATTCCGTAGGTGGTTGGGCAGCATTAGCAGGGATAATCGTTTTGGGTCCTCGTTTTGGAAAGTATGGAAATAATGGAAAGATTACTCCCATTCCTGGGCACAATCTTTCTATTGCAACCATTGGTACTTTTGTACTATGGTTTGGTTGGTTTGGTTTTAATCCCGGTTCAACAATGGCCGCTGATTTTAAAGCGATTAGCCATATAGTTGTGACGACGAATACCGCTGCCGCAGCGGCTACTTTGAGTGCAACGATAACCTCCTGGATCATTTTAGGTAAACCTGATCTGGGTATGACTCTCAATGGCTGTCTGGCAGGTTTAGTCGCAATAACTGCTGGTTGTGCATTTGTTAGTATTGTTAGCTCACTCATTATTGGATTGATATCGGGCCTTTTGGTCGTTCTATCGGTAATAGGCTTTGATCGGCTGAAATTAGATGATCCGGTAGGAGCATTATCGGTTCATCTAATCAATGGAATCTTTGGAACCTTGGCTGTTGGTTTGTTTTCTCAAAATAATATAGGAGGTATTGCTTCTCCAAATGGTCTGTTTTTTGGTGGTGGAATAAAACTTTTTTTAGCACAATTGACTGGAATGCTCACCGTTGGAGCCTATGTTTTCTTAGTATCATTTATTGTTTGGCAGGTCTTGAAAGTCACTTTAGGAATTCGGGTAAGTTTACAGGAAGAAATACAAGGTTTGGATATTGGAGAACATGGTAACTATGCTTACCCTGAATTTCTTGTCCGTAAAAATTATTAAGGGGATGGATAACATGAAAAAGATTGAGGCTATTATTCGTCCAGAAAAGTTAAAAGTAGTAGTGAACGCTTTGGAAAATGTAGGATATTCTGGGCTAATGATTACAGAAATTGAAGGGCATGGAAAACAAAGAGGAATTATCCAACAATGGCGAGGAGAAAAATACAAAGTTGAATTTCTTCCGAAAAGAAAAATTGAAATTGTTTGCAAAGATGCCGATATTGAGGAAATTGTCAAGGTTCTTATCCAGTCGGCTCAAACGGGTGAGATTGGTGATGGAAAGATATTTATTTCTGAAATTATTGATGCTATCCGAATCCGTACTGGAGAAAGAGGAGATTTAGTTTTATAAATAATTGTGTAATCACTCAAAAATTGACTTATTTCTTTTTAGGAGAGACCCACATGCCACTTTCGTGGTACCAGTTAAGTATGAAAAGAGTTGCCCCTCACCCTAACCCTCTCCCACCTAGGGCGAGGGGAAGATCAATCACCCCTTCTCCCATCAAAGGAGAAGGGGTGATTGAGAGTAAAATTATTTCTTATTATTACATTGCCTAAAAGACAAAAAGGAATTAAAGAGAGAGTGAAATATTCCCTTCCAATTCAGACAGAAGAAATTCTGCCAATTTTCGAAAAGCAATTGCTCGATGACTCAAGCGGTTTTTTATTTTTTCACCTAACTCGGCGAAGGTTTTTTGATAGGGAGGAAGGACAAAGATGGGGTCGTAACCAAAGCCCGATCTTCCTCGACTTTCCTGGGAAATAAATCCCAGACAACGGCCTTCAAAAATTTTTTCACCTTTTTGCCATACCAAGGCAACTACACAGACAAAACAAGCTGACCTTTGATCTTTAGGCACTTCTTTAAGAAGTTCGATTATTTTTTTATTTTTTTCTTTTGAATTCAAGCCTTCTCCACCAAAGCGAGCCGAAAAGAGGCCAGGAGCTCCATTAAGGGCATCAATTTCTAAACCAGAATCCTCACCAATACACATATTTCCACTGATTTTAAAACCACGACGGGCTTTTAAAAGGGCATTTTCGGCGTAATTCGAGCCGGTTTCGATAACTTCCTCAACGGAATAATCTTGAAATAGGCTTCTGATAGTCAATGCATATGGAGATAAAATTGTGTTGATTTCTTTAATCTTTCCTTGATTTTTGGAAAGGATGTAAATCAATTGGGAAGAAGGTTTCAAGGAAGGCCTCTTTCTAATAAAACTCTCTTTTGGATAGCAATAATGTCTTTGATTCCCTTTTGGGCTAAAGTGAGAAGTCGATTCAGTGTTTCTTGGTTAAAAGGATCACCCTCAGCAGTACCCTGAATTTCAACAAATTGTCCCTTGCCCGTCATAACAACATTCATATCAACCTGAGCCATTGAATCTTCTTCAAAATTGAGGTCAAGGAGGTCTTTGCCGTTCACTACACCCACACTCACTGCGGCTAAATAATCTTTCAGAAGATTACCTGATTGGAGTAAGCCTCGATCAACGTAATTCCAAAGGGCATCAACTAAAGCAATGAAAGATCCATTGATTGCCAAGGTACGGGTTCCTCCATCAGCTTGAATCACATCACAATCGATGAGAATAGTTCTTTCGCCAAGAAGGTCCATATTCATCACTGAACGAAGGGCACGACCGATAAGACGTTGGATTTCATGAGTGCGACCTCCAACCCGACCTTTGATAGATTCACGAACATTCCTTGTCGATGTGGCTCGAGGAATCATGGCGTACTCAGCAGTAATCCATCCTTGATTGGATCCTCGCAGAAAGAGAGGCACTTTATCTTCTATAGTTGCTGAACAGACAATACGATTATTCCCTTCTTCAATTAAAACTGAGCCTTCAGCTGCTCTAAGATAGTTTCTCGTGATCATAAGAGGCCGAATCTCATCGTAGTTTCGACCGTCATTTCTTAAATGGATATCATTCCGTTCTTTTTTTAAAAAAGAATTTAAATCCTGAAAACTATTGAATTTCTGCAATAAGTTTTTCATCCCTTTCTAGTGGTTCTGATATATCAATGTGTCCGCAAAGAGTGGTTTCTTCTTTCCCGTCGATTAATATTTTAATCCGCTTAACATCAGGAAGTGAGGTTAAAGTATCGACAATACTGAAAATACTGAGAAGTTCCTGGGTGGTTCCCCCCGATTGTTTGTCTTTCATTTCATGGCTGAGGTCAACATAAACAATCCCACTTTCGGTGAAAACACCGTTTAGTCGGGTCGATTCAGGAAAAGGACTATAATGAGATGAAAGTTGTGGACCTCTTAGTAATTCTTGAAGAACCGACTCAAGCAGGTTATTACTCTTTTTAATGAGTCGTTTTTCTGCAACTAAACCGGTAAATTCCTCATCGGTAAAATAGAGAACCACTTCAACGGTTGAATCACTCATTCCTGAAGGAGTTTGGCCAGTCGAAAGAAACCTTGTCTCATCAGGAGTTTCATTGTTCTTTTTTCCTCCTGGGATCAAATATTCACCAGCATAGACGATTGCAAACAAAACTGCCATACAGATAAGGATATATAAAATTGGTTGAAGAACAGTGAGTCTTTTTTTTCTTCTTTTCATTCGGAATTATTCCTCAAGAAATTTTTTTAACTCAGAACTTGACATAAATTGTTTGATACCAACTACAATTCCTTGCACTAGTTTGTCTTGGAAGGCTCCATTTGCTAAGTTTTTCGCTTCAATTGGGTTACTTAAAAAACCTACTTCAATCAAACATGAGGGGAAATACATTCCTTTTAATAAGATAAGGGGTGCTTCTTTAAGCCCTCTTGATGTTTGTCCGGTTTCTTTAACAATATTGTTCTCAATCAACGAACCAAGTTTCATGCTCACGGTACGGCTTCCTAAATAATAAGATTTAAGAAGGGTAGAGTTTAATTTTCCGTTTTGTTCTTCGTTATATCCTTCGGAAATAAAGCGTTGATTTTCACGATTTGCAACATCAGCGGCTCCTTCGCCCTGAATCTGTGCACTTCCAACAAAAACTTCAACACCAGCAGCCTTTTTATTTGGGGCAGCATTGGCATGAATGCTTAATAAAACGACTGGTTGCTTATTATTGGCAACTGCAGAACGTTCCCGAAGGTTGGGATAGGTATCGCCTTCCCGGGTTAAATAGACTTCAAAACCTTGTTGAATGAGAGCATCTTTTAGTTTTTTAGAAATCTGGAGGACGATATCCTTTTCCTGATATCCATTAACCACACAACCAGGATCTTTTCCTCCATGACCAGGATCGATAACAATAACCCTTGGATTAATTTTGTCGTAAGGTGTTGCAATCGTTGGTTGGACTGTTGGTTTGGTTGTGGGTGTTGGAACAACAGGTGTAGGAGTAAACGTAAGCGCTGGCGTGGTTGTGGGTCGTGTTGGTGGAGATGGACTTACGGGAACAACTGTTACATCAGGAGAGGTTAACAAAGTTGAAGCCATTATATCTAAATAAATACGAGGATTTTCCCCGACCAATTGGTTTTTTTGGATTGAGGCAGGAGATTTTAAGTAAATGATAGCTTCGATGCTACTGTCTTTTTTATTTAGCACGACTCTATCGACTCGAGTATCGTTTAATGAAAAAGTTCCTGGAG
>JAAYUP010000273.1 GCA_012517635.1 Candidatus Atribacter alterifermentans | reverse complement strand
CTGTAAACTACAACAGGATAGCAGCCTACGGCGTAAGATGAAAAAAATTGTAAAAGACAAAAACTGAGAGGATAGACCACTTGAGTTTTCATCCTCATCTGGTGCTGCGAAAGCAGCATGAGGGTCTATCCTGAAAATACCATTAAATGAATTCCCCCATTGAGGGGGGTTAGGGGGGTGTGCCTTTCATCGGTCATCCTGATTCCTCTTCCCTTCTCCTTTTTCTCCCCCTCTCCCCCTCATTCTCTGAGGGCGTGAGGATCTCATTTTTTATATTTAATTTTGGAAAAGATTTAAAAGGATGAGATTCTCACGTCGTCCGGTAGAAGACACCGGACTCCTCAGAATGACAAATTGGGTGTCAGAGATTGCCACGTCATTCCGTTCCTCGTAATGACGGAACAGGAAAAAATCCAAATCCCCCTTACCCCCTTCTCGAAGGGGGGAGCTTGATCTTCCCCTGATTTTGTGGAATCTTGGAGAAGAGAATATAATAGATTGAAGGAAGGTCATATTAGATAATGCAAAAAATATCTAAAAATAAAGCTGTAATAAAATGAAGAAGAAACACCGGTAGAAAAGTCCCAGCTTCGTAGGCAAATATGCCCATTCCCAAACCACCGACGATAGAAACTAAGTATTCAGGTTTCCCTTTATGGAGAAGAGTAAAAATAATCAGCTGAATTAAAATGGCATACCGTCCCCATTTCCTTTTTAAACCAAACAAAAGAAAACCGCGGCAAAAATATTCCCAAGAATACATATATAATGCCACTAAACACTGATAATAGAAAAACTGAGTCAATGACGTCCTGGCTGCTGGAAACATTGGATAAAAAGAGCGATAAGAAGGATCTCGCGAAACAAAATACGCCCATCCGATACCGAGAATAAGGAAAAAAATGAGCCATTTCCACCAACAGCGGATTAAACCAAGGCTTCCTCCCAATTCTTTATAGGGTATACGGAGAGTAAAGCGGTTTACAAGGAAAGGAAAGATAAAAAGCCATAAAATCCCAGCAAAAATAAATAGTTGCACCGAGTGTTCAGGAATGAAACGAATTGCCCAAAGGTAGAAGGAATCATAAAAAACAACAGCCAAAATACCGGTGATAATGATAATTCCCTCATTGCTTGATATCAGTTGCCAATAAACAGGGAAAAGAGTTTTGAGGGTTTTCATTGGCCTCCTCCTTAACTGTCTTTTAAAGGATAATTAATATTATTTCATTTTAACATCCTATATCGCACATGACGATGAATTTTGTTTTGATTGATTGGAAGTCACCTTGTTAAATCATAAAATATATTTTATTTCTCTATCTGATACCGCAGTGCGGGAGAAGATCTCTTCTGTAAACTGCACAGGATAACAGCCTACGGCTCAAATGTTTTTTCATTCTGAGCACTCGCTTTTTGAGGGCGTGAGGATCTCATCTGAAACCGAAGGTGTCATCCTGAGACTTCGTATTGAGAAGCCGTGAGGATCTTATCTTTTAATTTTTCGTTCATTAAAAATATTTTAAAAGATGAGATTGTCACGTCGCTATGCTTGGATTTTTTCCTAGCGATCATTTTTGTGTTACTTTTAATATTCTACACCATAGGCCGTTGTTCATTGCAATGACGGTTTTAGTTCGTATTTTCAATATTTTTTAGGAGACACAAAGTGACATAAAGGTTTATCCTTTAAACATTCAAAAAAATATTGAAAAAAACAATAAGTCAGGAATACTCTTTTAAAACGAAACGTTATTATAAAAATAAAACCGAAGGAGGACGTTTTTTATGAGAAAAATGACTCAGTTAAATCTTGAAGATGCGTTTGCCGGTGAATCTCAAGCTCACATGAGATATTTAATTTTTGCTGATGTTGCTGAAAAAGAAGGGAAAGCTAATTTAGCTCGACTATTCAGAGCCATTGCTTATGCTGAGCAAATCCATGCCACAAATCATTATCGAGAACTGGGTAACATCAATGATAGTGTAAAAAACTTAGATATTGCAATTGCCGGCGAGAATTTTGAAGTTGAGGAAATGTACCCGGTATATAACAATGTAGCCTCATTCCAAAACGAAAAAGGAGCCGTACGAAGTACGCATTATGCTTGGGAAACTGAAAAAGTCCATGAAAAAATGTATCAAACAGCTAAAGAAGCTGCTCAAATAGGGAAAGATATTGACATTGAAAAAATATTCATTTGTCCTGTGTGTGGATATACGATTGAAGGAGAGCTCCCTCATTATTGTCCAGTTTGTAATACTAAAAAAGAACTTTTTAAAGCTTTTTAGGAGGAATTCATATGAAAGCATTTGAAGAGTTATTTCAATCGGCTGATTGGAAACAAGAAAAACATACTCCGGTTATTGACGGTCCAGATTCGGTAAAAAAAGGTGAATTTACTCATTTTTCAGTATCGGTTGGGAAAGAAATACCACATCCTAATACTACTGAACATCATATTCGTTGGATTGAAATATATTTTCTTCCAGAAGGTGCCAAGTTTCCTTTTCAAGTTGCTCGTTTTGATTATACGGCTCATGGTGAGTCAACTGAAGGCGCCAACCAAGGTCCAGTTTACACTTCACCATATTCTTGTTTCACTGTAAAATTGGAAAAACCAGGTGTTTTTTACGTTTCATCTTATTGCAATATTCATGGCCTTTGGAAAAGCGAAAAACCGATTTCTTTGAACGATTAAAATGATGCGGCTCCAAAGCCGCATCATTTTTCAATATTTATGAACAACCTTAACCGATCAAAAAGCGAAAGCAAACTGATCATAACTATAATTCTCAACCTCACCATTTCCATCTTCGAAATTATAGGTGGGGTGCTATCTGGGAGTTTATCGCTGATTTCTGATGCCCTCCATAATCTAAGCGACTCCGCTTCGATGTTTATTAGTCTTTTCTCTCTACGAGTTGCTCAAAGGGAAAAGTCTTCAAGAAATACTTACGGATTTAAGCGAGCAGAGATTATTGCAGCACTAATCAACGCGGTGCTTCTTTTTATTACTTTAGCATACATCTTCTTTGAAGCCATACAAAGATTGTTTCACCCTCAGGAAGTTATTTCAATAATTATGCTTCCAGTTGCTATTATTGGTCTTCTCGGAAACTTTTTCTCAGCGGTACTACTATTTAAAGAATCTCAAAAAAGCATAAATCTAAAAAGTACTTTTTTGCACATCGTTATTGATACGATTTCATCAGTCATTGTCATAATCGGAGGATTGATTATTCATTATACAGGTTGGTTTTATATTGACCCAATTCTTAGCTTGATTGTAATTACTTATGTATTAAAAGAAGGATATACAATTTTCCGAGATGTAATTCACATTTTAATGCAGGGAACACCAACTGATATTGATCTTTTTCAGATTAAATCCCGGCTTGAATCAATACCAGGAGTCGAAAACATTCATCATATTCATGTCTGGTCTTTAAATGAAAATGAACGCTTTTCTGAATTTCATGCCTTGATTAATTGTCAAACTTTCAACGAAATGGATCAACTCCGCGATCAGATTAATAGGGTTCTAAGTGATGAATTTCAAATAAACCATACCACTATCCAATTTGAGGGCGAAAAATGTAAAATTACCAATATTTGATAAACAATCGTTCTTGTTTGGACGACGTGGCAATCTCATCCACTCACTCCGCTATTCTGAGGAGCGTATTATGCGACGTGAAATTCTCATCTTTTTCTTTTCTTTCCTCGCCCCTGGTGGGAGAGGTGGAGGTGAGGGGGGAACCTGAACATTTTTACCAAAAATAATTTCAAAACACCCAATCTGGATCTCAATCCAAACTTTCACCCTCATCCTGACCTTCTCCCATCAAGGG
>JAAYUP010000272.1 GCA_012517635.1 Candidatus Atribacter alterifermentans | reverse complement strand
GGAGTTCCTTTAAATTTTCTGATAGTAACCGCTTCTTCAATCGCTCCCCAAAGAGATCCCTTGTCTTTTTTCCAAAAATAGAAAGCTAAATCTGGATCATCGGTTACTTGATCCATTTTATCTCCATCGATGTAGCCAGAATTCTTGACAGCCTAATCATCTTGCTTCAGGTAATCAATAAAATCCTGTTCTATTTGGAACTTTTCATCGTCGTAATTCTCACTCTTAACCCCGATGACCTTTAAAACATCGGTATCCTGTCCAGGACCTATTAATGTCAGGTTTATTAATTCTCCAGTTTGAGTTTTAATGATACCAATATCATATATGTAGGAATGGGCACTGTTGCCGTTGTTCATTCCGACAAAATACAGGTCTTCATTGCCATTATCTAAAAAGTCTACAACACCAACTTTTTCAATACCAAACTCTGGAAGCTGCAAAATCTTAATTAACTCTGAAACGCTTCTTTTAATGGTTAGATCGTAGACCAACTCGTCCTCATTAAACTGGAAAGTTGCAAGGCCGGTTTCTTCCCCGTTAACTTTAAAGGTTACTTGAAAGTTAGACGAATCATCGTATTATGCCTCTCTGGTATGAAAATCAGCACCATATAACCAAGAAACACTCCAAAAAAGTAATAAACAAACAATAATCCCAAGGTAGGTTGTTTATCTCATAGTTTTCCCCTCCTGATGAGTTCAGACAAGAATTAATTCCATATCATTTTATCAAATCTTCTATAATTTCTATAAGACTGATTGAGATGAAAATGGATCATAAATAAGATAAAATATTTCACTAGGAATTAAAATGATTCTTGGTTTTAATTAATCCAATGAGTTAGTTATCTTCGATCTTTTAATAAAGGAGGGTGATGGCGTGAAAAGGATTTGGTTGGTTCATTCAATTTTTCTGGTTGTTTTTCTTTTCATCTTTTTACTGTCGCATTCAACTTCTTTCTGCGCTCAAGATTTATCTACGCTATTTGAACAAATGTCCCCGGGCATCGTCACCGTTTATTCTTCTACTCAGGGAAAAAAGGAAGTGAGTCAGGGCAGCGGATTTTTTATTAATTCTCAGGGGTGGGTGATTACTAATCACCATGTCGTTGATGGATCCACCCAGATAGTCATAATCACTTCCGACAACACAGAGTATCGGGTAAACCAAGTCCTCAAGACAGATAAGGATAAGGATCTTGCCCTTCTTGCTACTACCGTTCCCAGAGAAAAAATCTTTCCTCTTCCGGTAAACCCAAACCTTCCTCGAATCGGTGAGCCAATTGTAGTGATCGGAAGTCCTGATGGCTACCGATTATCGCTCTCTGATGGGTTGGTTTCAGCAATCCGCGACCTGCCTAAATACAACATTAGTCGCTTTATTCAATTCACGGCTCCTATATCTGGCGGTTCTAGCGGAAGTCCACTAATAAATTATCAGGGAGAAGTCATCGGAGTGGTAAAAATGACCGTTATTGGAGAGCAGGTGCAAAATATCAACTTTGCCATTCCATCCCAACATTTATTCGAACTCATCCCCGAACTCGGTCCCTATCAGAAACAGGAAGAGCTCATTCCTCCCTCAAAACCGGTTGCACCGATCCCCTCTCCTACTCACCCTGCTGAAGATCATTATGCCCAGGGGCTTTTGTATCTCTTGTGGGGGAAGACAGACGAAGCCCTGGTATCTTTCTTGAAAGCAATCGAGTTGAATCCACGGTATCCAGAAGCTTTC
>JAAYUP010000271.1 GCA_012517635.1 Candidatus Atribacter alterifermentans | reverse complement strand
TTAGTTTCTCTCGGTAGAATATTTGTAAAGTCAATAAAAAGATATCTATCCTGTAAACGACACAGTATAGCAGCCTACGGCTACCCTGTTCTGTCATCCTGAGCGGTGCTTTCCCGCGTGAGGATCTCATCTTTTGAATTTTTCCATTATTTCTTCTCCCTTTGGGCAAAGGGAGATGGAGAGGGATTCGATTTTTGCCAACCTTTTCAAATCCCCCTTACTTCCTTTGCTAAAGGGAAACAATGATTTTTGAATCGGTATTTTCGTATTTATATGACGCTATAAAAACAATATGATTGCCTCTCCTAAATTCAACGGGGTTTTAAGATAATTAAAAAGTGTTACCTATATCCTTAGACTAAGATGTTACCCCTGTTCCTATTCTTACATAAATGTTTATAAAGTAAAGTAAGGGTAAATTCCTGACAATGATGACTTAAAATAAATAGCCCTTCAAAACGAAAAAAGATATGGTGATTGGAGAAAACATTTTTTCAATATTTGGATATGGACTGGATTATAGGGATGAAATAAAATGGTAGAGTTGGTATAATCTGGAAAAATAGTTTGATTAAAAAGGATGGAATCCATGAATGGAGACGCTTTAGATATCTCCCTGCTGGAATCGTGGCTGTGGGAGGCGGCTTGTTCTATTCGCGGAGATGTGGATGCCCCGAAGTATAAAGAATATATTCTTCCCCTTATTTTTTTGAAACGCCTCTCCGATGTTTTCGAGGACGAACTTGCCAAGCTAACCGAAGAATACGGCAGCGAGGAGATAGCAGAAGAGATCGTGAAGGAAGATCCTAAACAAGTTCGTTTCTACTTGCCTCCTGAGACCCGCTGGAGTGCCATCGCCCGCCAGAGCACCAATCTGGGAGAATACCTCACCGACTGTGTGCGGGCTGTTGCTCGAGATAATCCCCGTCTCCAAGGAGTCATCGACGTGGTGGACTTCAACGCCTCCATCTCCGGTCAGCGGATTCTCACTGACAACAGACTAAGGACCTTAGTAGAAATCCTTGGTCGTCACCGTCTTGGCCTTGATGATGTTGTCCCGGATATCATCGGCCGGGCTTATGAATATCTCTTAAGAAAATTCGCCGAAGGATCCGGTTCATCAGCAGGAGAATTCTATACCCCCCGGGAGGTAGCCATTCTCATGGCTCGCTGCCTAGACCCTCAACCAGGAGAAAAACATTACGACCCCTGTTGTGGTTCGGGTGGACTTTTGATTAAAAACCACCTCCGATTTAAGGAAAAATACGGGGAAGACCCGAGTATCGAACCGCCCCGCTTTTACGGCCAGGAGATTCTTCCGTCCACCTACGCCATGGCCAGGATGAACACCTTTCTCTACGACATGGAGGCTGAAATCAATTTGGGGGATACCATGCACCGGCCTGCCTTCCTAGAGAATGACGGAGGACTGTGCTCGTTCGATGTGGTGACCGCCAATCCCATGTGGAACCAGAAGTACTCCCATGAAACCTATGAAAGCGATCCCTATCAGCGTTTTTCCTTCGGTACTCCTCCTTCATCCAGTGCCGACTGGGGATGGATTCAGCACATGTATGCCTCACTAAAGCCGAATGGACGACTGGCTGTGGTACTGGACACTGGAGCAGCCTCCCGGGGAAGTGGCGCTAGTGGCCGTAATGCCGAGCGGGATATCCGCCGCTTGTTTGTGGAGCGGGATCTGGTGGAAGCTGTTTTCCTCCTACCGGAAAACATGTTTTACAACACGACCGCCCCAGGGATTATCCTTTTGATAAATACTCAAAAACGTCGTCCGGGGGAAATACAGCTGGTGAACGCTTCGCCTCTTTTCGAAAAAGGCCGTCCTAAAAATTATCTCTCAGAAAAGCATATCGAGATGATCGCCGGAACATACCACGACTGGCGAGCTGAAGAAGGGTTGAGTACCATCATTACCCAGGTAGAAGCAGTTAAAAATGACTATAACCTGAGCCCTTCCCGGTATGTAGCTCAAAACGAAAACGAAGAAACCCTCTCTCTTCCCGATGCAATCCTCCTCCTTCGGGAAGCTGAAGAAGAAGCCAAGGCAGCACAGGAAAAGCTTTGGAATGTCTTGAAAGAACTGGGAGTTGAGGAATGAGCACGGAGCAAGCGATTGACATACCACAGGGATACAAGATGACAGAGCTGGGGCTTTTGCCTGAAGAGTGGCAAGTAGTGCGGTTGGGAGAAGTTATTCAAATCACAAAAAAACCAAGGAACCTTAATATCTCCCATTATGAATATATCCCATTCGTAACCATGGAAATGATTCCCAATAATAGTAGTCTGTATTGTAGCTTTACCGTGAGAAAATCCAGTGAGATGTCGAGTGGTACATATTGCGAGCCAAATGATCTATTGTTAGCGAAAATTACTCCCTGCTTGGAAAATGGGAAACAGAGTTTTGTTCCCATGTCATTACCAATACCATTTGCTTATGCAACTACAGAAGTACATCCAATCAAGCCATCAAAAAACATCCTAGATGGCTTATTTCTTTTTTACTACCTTCTGTATCCGAGGGTAAGAAGACATTTGGCTCTGAAAATGGAAGGAGCAACAGGTCGGCAACGTCTTGGAAAAAGTTCACTTCAGGAACTCTATATCCCCCTACCACCTTTCCCTGAACAACGAGCCATCGCCCATATCCTCCAGACCGTGCAGGTAGCAAAAGAAAAGATCGAGGGCGTTATTCAGGCTGCCAAAGAGCTCAAAAAGTCTTTCTTAAAATACCTCTTCTCCTACGGACCGGTGCCAGTAGAGTACGCGGAAAAGGTTCCATTGAAAAAAACTGAAGTCGGCTTGATACCTGAAGAGTGGCAAGTGGTGCGGTTGGGCGAAGTCGCTGAAGTCATAATGGGTCAATCTCCTCCAGGAAGTACATATAACCAAGCTGGTATAGGAACCCCCTTTTTACAAGGAAAAGCTGAATTTGGAAATATCTTTCCTTCAAATATTAAATATACAGTTAAACCCAAAAAAATAGCTCCAGAAAAAAGTGTATTAATATCAGTAAGGGCACCTGTTGGAGATATCAATATCGCAAACATTCCTTATTGTATTGGTATGGGTTTGGCTTCTTTATCTATGAAAATAGGGGACAACATTTTTCTCTTTTATCTCCTTTGTCATAAAAAAAATGATATTGAAAAGGAAGGGACAGGCTCTACTTTCAAGGCTATAAACAAAGATAAAATTATTTCTTTCCCAATTCCCCTTCCACCCCTCCATATCCAGCAACGAATTGCCGATATTCTATCCACAGTAGATGAGCGGATTGAATCGGCTGAAAACCAAAAACACACATTAGAAACCTTATTCAAAACTCTGCTTTCTCTCTTAATGAGTGGAATAATTCGATTGAGTTGGTCCCATGATTGAGATTGAATGAATATGAAAAAGGATAGTCTAGAAACCACCCTTAGATATTTAACAGAGTTACTAATCGAAAACGAGTGGGTTGAATTTAAAGAATTAAAGAACAATTTCGATTTTAATGAGTTAGGGAAATATTTTTCAGCGCTCAATGGGACACGATAGGTCTTATCTAAAAATGAACACATTTATGAAGATTAGACAATGAACTATCCAAGAAATGAAGAGTTAATCGAGTAAATAATGCTTAACATAGGTATTTATCCTTGTCTAGAATATTGCACTTTGTTAAAAGATTAGACTAGGAAGAAGGTAGAAAAAAGATGATGGTTCAGGTTTTCCCAAGGAGGTGGAATAATGTCGGCGATTTTTGGCGGTGAAAAGGATACCGTCCAGGACCCTTTGATTGGTTTGGCGGGTATCGTGGGATGGGAGTTCCTTTCCCGTGACGAAGTACTCCGCCGAAGAGGTGGGGAGACGGGATTGATATTGAGAGAAATGTTCATCAACCAGATGCAACGGCTCAACCCCGGTTTCATGGATCACTTACTTGCTGATGAGGTACGAAAATCCCTGGAACGACTTCCTGGAACGGTAGAGGGAAATCAGGTGGCTTGGGAGTACCTCAAGGGAGAGCGGACCGTCTATGTTCCCGGTGAAAAGCGAGAACATACCCTGAAGCTTCTCGACCAGCAGAATATCACCCGCAATGTCTTTCAGGTCAGTTCTGAGTTTTCATTCACCAATGGACGACACACGGTGCGGGCTGACGTGGTGTTTTTTGTGAATGGCTTCCCCGTCCTCTTGGTGGAAACTAAGTCAATGCGCGGAGGCAAAATTGATGAAGCCCTAGCCCAGCTCAAACGGTACCATCGAGATACCCCAGAGCTTTTTTCCCTCTTTCAAGTGTATTCTCTCACCCATTTGGTACGCCTGTATTATTCGGCTACCTGGAACCTTTCACCCAAGGGTATTTTTGAATGGAAAAACGGTGGGAGCCTTCCCATAGCCGATTTTGAGACATTGATGAAATCTTTCCTACAGCCAGAAACCATACTGCCGCTACTTACCGATTTCATTCTCTTCACCCGAACTGACGACTCTCTTAAAAAAGTGGTGCTTCGACCTCACCAGATGCGGGCGGTGGGCCGGATTTTGGAGCGCTCGACTGATGGTGAAAAGAAACGAGGCCTGATTTGGCATACCCAGGGATCGGGCAAGACCTACACTATGATCGTGGCTGCTCAGAAAATCCTAGAAACTCTCTCCTTCCAAAATCCCACCGTCTTGATGTTGGTGGACCGTAATGAACTGGAGACCCAACTTTTCGATAACCTTCGCTCCACCGGGATCGAGGGAATAACAGTAGCTAGAAGCATTGCCCATTTAGAGGATTTACTCCGTACCGATAAGCGGGGTCTCATCATCTCCATGATACACAAATTCGATGGCCTCCCTGAAAGCCTCAATACTCGGGATAATATTTTTATCCTGGTCGATGAAGCTCATCGTTCTACTGGGGGAAAGCTTGGAACTTATCTAATGGGAGCAATTCCTCACGCCACCTATATCGGTTTCACTGGGACTCCCATTGACCGCACTCAATACGGCCAGGGGACGTTCCTGGTATTCGGGAAAGATGATCCACCCCAGGGGTACTTGGACAAATACTCAATCGCTGAATCCATTGAGGACGGAACCACCGTCGAACTTCACTACGCCCTGGCGCCCAACGAACTCAGAGTTGACCGGGAAACCTTAGAACAGGAATTTCTGGAGCTACCTGAAGTCCAGGGGGAAAGTGATATCGAATCCCTCAACAAGGTCCTGGAACGCTCTGTTACTCTTACCAATCTCCTCAAGAATCCCGACCGGGTGGATCGGATAGCTTGCTATGTCGCGGAACACTTCCGGGAATACGTGGAACCTCTGGGATACAAGGCATTTCTGGTGGCTGCTGACCGACAGGCTTGTACTTTTTACAAGGAGGCTTTGGATCGCTATCTTCCTCCCGACTACTCTACCGTAGTTTACAGCTCGAGTTTTAATGATGATGAGTTTTTGCGCCGATATACATTGAGCGAAGAGGAAGAAAAACGTGTGAGAAAAGCCTTCCGCATCCCGGAAGCCCTCCCAAAGATCCTCATTGTCACCGAAAAGCTCCTGACTGGCTTTGACGCCCCAGTGTTATACTGCATGTACCTGGATAAACCCATGCGCGATCATGTACTCCTCCAGGCCATCGCCCGGGTTAATCGGCCTTACGAGGACATCGGAGGTCGGACCAAGCCCTGTGGGCTGATAATAGACTTCGTAGGATTATTTGAAAAACTGGAAAAAGCCCTCAACTTCGACTCCTCAGACATCTCTGGTGTTGTAACCGACCTCGAACTCTTGAAAGAACGTTTTACCCAATTAATGGAACAAGGTAAAACTGAATATCTGGCTCCGTTCTCCGGTCAGGGAAGCTATGAGGCAACCCGTCTAATTCTGGAAGCTTTAAAGGAAGAAAAAGACCGGGAATCCTTTTATAACTTTTACCAGACTCTGTCCAATATTTTTGAAGTGCTTTCCCCTGACCCCTTCCTGCGGTCTTTTCTAGACAATTACATGGCACTATCTGAAATCTATGCCCTTCTCAGGGAAGCCTATGACCCGGCTATCCCCTTTCTGACCGATTTGGCCAAAAAAACCGAAACCCTCGTCCAGAAACATTCCAGTTCCGGAGATATTAAGCCAGCCTTGGACGTCTTCGAAATTAACAAGAATACCCTGGAAAAAATCCGGCAAAGCAAGGCTTCCCCCATCGAGAAGGTATTCAACTTAGCCCGTTCCATCGAGCGCTCCATCGACCGGGACAGAGAACCCTTTCTCATTCCTATCGGTGAACGGGTGGAGGACATCGTCCGTCGTTTCAAAGATTGTCAAGTAACTACTGAACAAACCTTAGAGGAACTTTTGGAGCTCATTAAAGAAATAAATGATTCCCGCCGCCTGCAAGAGGAAAAAGACTTTCCTCAGGATGTATTCACCGCGTACTTATACATTAAACAGGCCAACCTTCCCGATCCAGACGGAAAAGCTGAGGTAATCAAGGAGACTTTCACATACAACCCCCATTGGACCTCTAACGAAAAACAGGAACGGGAAGTTCGGCGAAAGCTTACCGCCGTTATTCTTCCTAACATGGAAGGCACTCCTCGGGAAGCCGCGCAAAAAGCTGTTCAACTAACAAATACCATCGTAGGTACGCTCAAGAGAGGTTCCTCATGAACCGGCTAGAATTTCGGGAAAGTGTCCACACTCTCGCCAAGGAAGTGGGAGTTACAGTTACGGAAATCCATCTGCGTTCAATGCGCAATAAATGGGCTAGTTGCTCAGCTCGCGGCCGACTTACCTTCGACCCGAAGGTTTTGGAAATACCAGATTTTGAGCGCCGGCGGGTTGTCCTCCATGAACTGCTCCATTTGCGCTATCCAAATCATGGGCGGATGTTTCATTTGATGATGGAAACCTATGGAGGGGGTGGGTGAAATGAAACCGTTCAAGGCAAGAGGAGAATGGTGGTTCCCTAATAATCCGAGAAAAAGATTTATTGGTGAGTTCGATTTCGATCCCAAAGAAGGCGGGATATTGCAATGTACTCAGATTATGAATAGCGGTGACAGATTTGAAATAGGCTCATCTCCTGTATCTCCGGTTCTTTTTGGATGGGCATGTTTTTCTCTTGATAATGTTATTTACGATTTGACAAATAAGGTTCTTCTCCAATTTAATTGCTTCTTGCAAGGAAGTCCTTAATGATGAAGAAGAAGTATTCAAGGTCATGATAACCAAATGCTCTTCGTTTCATCACCTTCATCTTGTTGTTGATCCCTTCGGAAAGACTCACAGAGACAGAACAACAACAATTTTAAATGTCATGGAAATAATTTATGAGTATTGTAGCAGAGGT
>JAAYUP010000270.1 GCA_012517635.1 Candidatus Atribacter alterifermentans | reverse complement strand
TTCGTATATTCCCAGAATAAGAAGGGTCGCTTCTAAGGAATTCAAGGGAAGAGTCTGTTTTTTAATGAGCTCGACTAAAAGAGTTGTGCAAGCACCAGTTGGCTGAACGACCACCTGTTCCCCTTTTAACCCATCTGGTGTTTCGGGATGATGATCGTAAACTGCAAAGGTTACTTGACCAGTTTGAATGAGTTCTTCGGCTTTGCCACTCCTTGAAGGAGAAGAGGTATCCACAATAAAAATTTTTTTAACCGATTTCCAATCCAACTCTTTCTCAATTGAATAATCAAAAAAGGTTCCATAAAGGGTTAGAAAGCGTCGAACATTTCGATTTACACTCCCACCAATAATGATGCGGGTTCCCGGATAGAGCTTGGATACGGCAAACATTGAAGCTAAGGCATCAAAATCAGTTCCCTCATGACTGATAACAACATTCATGATAAATGAGGCTCCTGGATAGAATATGAAAAACAATGAAAATGATTTGTCTTTTTTATAACAAATTTCATCGGACCGAAACCTTCTTCCTTCTCAATTAATCACCAAATATGAAAGAAAAACTGGTTCCTGGACCCGACCAAGGAATCCCAAACAATTGGGCAATAGTCGCTCCTATATCAGCAAATGATTTACGGATTCCCAAAGAATCCCCTGACAATATTTTGGGAGAAGCGCAGATTAGCAGTGCGTACTCGCGGGAGTGGTCAGTGCTGGGCGTGGTTGGATCACACCCGTGGTCACTGGTAATGATTAACAGGTCATTCAAACCTAACCGAGGAAGGAATTCCTTCAATTGAGAATCCCAGGATTCAAGAGCTTTTTGAAAACCGACGGCATCATTACGATGACCATAAAGTGAATCAAAATCATTGAAATTTGCCCAAATCAAATCAAACCGTTCATCATTAAGGAATTCAAAAAATACCCGAAAAGTATCAAAGTTGCTGGAAGTCTTAAAATTCTCACTAATCCCTCGACCAGTAAAAACATCACCGATTTTTCCTACTCCGGCTATCCGAATTCCATTCTCTAAAAGAACATCCAATACCGTGGGATACGGTGGAGGAAGCGAAAAATCTTTCCGTCTTGATGTACGTTGAAAGCTGCCTGGTTGACCAACAAAGGGGCGAGCGATAATACGGGCAACGGCGTGATCACCTTTCATTATTCCTCGAATCATCTTACAAAGCTGATACAAATTCTGAACCGAGATAATATCTTCATGAGCTGCGATTTGAAGCACACTATCAGCTGAAGTATAAAGAATTGGAAAACCAGTGCGTATATGTTCAGCACCATACTCCTCTAAAATAGCAGTCCCAGAAGCTGGTTTATTCCCCAAGAAATGGTAACCAGAAACCTTTTCTATCTCATTGATAATCTCTTTTGGGAAACCCTTGGGATAAACCGGAAAGGGCCGGTGGGTAATGACCCCCATCATTTCCCAATGGCCAGTAGTCGTGTCCTTCCCTGCTGATTTTTCCACCATCTTTCCATACCAACCCTCGGCTTTTTGCACCGCACGAATTCCTTGAATTGATTCAATCTTTCCCAACCCCAGCTTTTCCAAAGTTGGACAAGACAATCCTCCAACCTCCCGAGAAAGATTGGCCAAAGTATGGCTTCCTTGATCTCCATATTCAAGAGCATCTGGAAGTTCACCCATTCCCAGACCATCAAGAAGAGCAATAAATATTCTCAAGCTAATCCCCCCAGCCAGTATTGCAAAGCAATTAAGGTCTTCGCATCTTGGATTTCTCCCTTAACCAGCATATCCTGTGCTTTTTCTCGGTTTACTTTTAAGTAATAAATTTCCTCGTCATCATCTCCCTTGCGAGCCTTTTCAATTGAATGCGAATGAGAAGCAAGGAAAAAATGAATCTGTTCCGTACTATAGCCAGGGGCTAAAAATACTGGAAAAAGATACTTCCAATGTTGGCTGGTAAAACCCGTTTCTTCTTCTAATTCCCGAATCGCACAATCCTGTGGATCTTCACCTGGTTCTAAGGTTCCAGCTGGAATCTCCCAGAGCCACTTTTCAGCTGGTGCTCGAAATTGCCGTATTAAAATGATTTGATTTTCTGGTGTGGTTGCAATGATTGTCACTGCTCCAGGGTGCTGAATGAAGATTCGTTCTAAATTATCAACATAGATATTCCTTTTAAGCTGAAACAAACGTGTCTCACAAAGAACATCACTCCTCTTTATTTCAGGAATAATAAGCTTTGTGGCTTTTTTCTCATCATATGGAAAAAACACACTTACACCCCTTCATCTTCTGGAGAAACCCAGACATGTTTTACCGTTATCCCATCGGCTTCAAAAGCTTTAATAATTGGTTCATAATCACGAGTTGCAATTCGGATCACAACATAACGTAAATTTGGTTTTTCATTCATATAAAAAGTTGCCAAACTCAGAATGTTTACCATAAACTGAGAAACAATTCCTGTTACTCGATGTAATTCGCCTGGTTTTTCAGGAAGTTCAAGAGTTATTCGGGTTCCCCCTAACTCTACCCCTAAGGTTTCAACTAAGACATCAAAAATGTCCGATTCGGTTATCATCCCTACAACGCGGGTCTCTTCAATGACTGGAAGACCACCAACTTTATTCTTCTTCATAATTAAAGCGGCTTCTTCGATTGGAATATCGGGTTTTATCGTGATTACCTTTTTTTCCATAATCTCAGCTACAGTCATTTTACTAAGGAGATAGGTCAACTCAAAACGACTCAAGGTCGTAGCCTTAGATGGTTCAGCTTCGAGTAAGTCGTTGTAAGTGACAATCCCGATCAACTTATCCCGGTCTACCACCGGAAGCCTTCGTATTTCTCTCTCTTTCATTAATTTCTCTGCTTCTAAAATGGTTGTTGTACTGGTAATAAGAACAACATCTTTACTCATTCGGTCTCTTACTAACACCTGTAATCCCCCCTTCCAGGGCACTTTTCTTTTTAAGAATTTTTAAAAGAACGTCTATCCTAAAAATACCATCAAATGAATTCTTTAATCCGTCATCCTGAGCCCTCACTTTGTGAGGGTGTGAGGATCTCATCTTTTCTTTTTATTCTTCATTCCTCTAAACCACAGCATTTTTTATAAATTCAAGAATCAAGACCTGACCCCAGGGATGATATTGAATTCTTACCAGCATAGAAAGCCTTCATATTGACATCGATTAATTCTCTTTTCTTTCCTGATAATATTTCTTCTAAAGCTTGACGGATCGACTCATCTTTAACCGTTGAGTGATAACCGATCAAAGCTCCAAGAATCACCATATTTAAAGTTCGAGGATCACCAATCTCATTGCCAGCAATGTCATTTCCAGGAACTTCCAATATTTGAATTTTTGGGTCTTTATAGTGTTGGGTTATCAAAGAAGAATTAATAACCAATAACCCTCCTGGTTTTATACTTGGGGCATAGCGTCGTAAAGATGGTTCATTCATCACAATGCAAATATTGGGGTGGTCGGAGAGTGTCGATCCAATTTCCTGATCAGAAATAATCACAACACAATAAGCTGTCCCACCTCTCATTTCAGGCCCATAGGAGGGGAACCAACTGACATGATATCCTTCAATCATACCAGCTGTTGCCAATACCCTCCCCAAAAACAAAATTCCCTGACCACCAAATCCAGCTATAACGGTTTCAACGTGCATCGGGGACTCCCTCCTTGACCTTTATTTCACCAAGGGGATAAACCGGAATACTATTCTTTTCTAACCCTTGGACGGCTTCCAATGGTTGCATTGCCCAATTGGTTGGACAGGGTGATAAAATCTCTACCAGAGAAAAACCTAAACCAGATTGTTGGGTCAAAAAAGCTCGCTTGATTGCCTGCTTGGCTTTTTTTATCAGCTGAGG
>JAAYUP010000269.1 GCA_012517635.1 Candidatus Atribacter alterifermentans | reverse complement strand
TGCAATATTAGCTGTGACCTTCCTAGGAGTTGATTATCATTATTCCCTTCTTCAGGTAGTGGTTTATAGTATCAGCGTAGCCCTTGGTTTTACCATAGCTATGGTTTTACTCGCTGGTATAAGAGTGAAATTACGGTATGCCAAAGTACCGAGTTTTTATCGGGGGTATCCAATGGCGTTTATTGTTACCGCTCTCCTTGCCATTGCCTTTATTGGATTTAAGGGTTTGATAAAGTAGAGGAGGAAGTTGAAAAATGTCGATTCTTTTACCGACGGTTTTGATTGGAATTTTAGGGATAACATTTGGATATATGTTAGCTTGGTTTGCCCAAAAATTTGCTGTACATACCAACCCTTTAATAAAAAAGATCGAGGAGATTTTGCCTGGTGCTAATTGTGGTGCCTGTGGATACCCTGGTTGTTCTGGATTAGCAGAAAAAATTGTCAACGAAGGCGCTCCGGTAAATGCTTGTCCAGTTGGTGGTGTAAAAGTGTGGACTGAAATCGCTAAGCTTACCGGAAAAACCACTGGAAAGTTGGAAACCAAAAAAGCAATGTTGGTCTGTCAAGGTGGGAAAGGAACAGTTCAAGAGTTAGGTGCTTACCAAGGAATTGCTGATTGTCGAGCAGCAGCGGTTTTAGGCGTATCTCATATAGGGTGTATCAATGGTTGCTTGGGATTCGGCACCTGTGAGAAAATTTGTCCGTTTGATGCTATTCATATCAATCCTGAAACCGGTCTTCCAATAATTGATTGGGAAGAATGTACTGGTTGTGGAAAATGCGTTGAGGAGTGTCCACGCAAGGTATTAGTCTTAGTCCCAGAGAGGGAACAAGTTCGATTAGCATGTTCTTCTCCAGCCAGTGGAAAGGAAGTACGGCGGGTTTGTAGCAAGGGGTGTATCAAATGCCAGCTTTGTGTGAAAGCTTGTCCGGTTCAAGCCATTCATTTCCAGGATGGAGTGATCCAGATTGATCAGGAGACATGCACCTTATGTGGTTTATGTGTGGAAAAATGTCCCACCCATTGTATTGTTTATCTGATGCCTAAAGATCGAAAGGATGCAGAAAAGACTCTTGCCTCGGTTTCAAAATCATAAAAATCTGGTTAAATTTTTTGTTTTAGAAAAAATTGGAGGAACACATGGTCCATTTATTAGGAATTGATATTGGAACGACCAATACCAAAATCATTATTTTTACAGAAAATGGAGAAATGATTGAAGAAAGGGCATTTCCCACCCCGTTTATAAGTGATGAATATGGTGGGTGTTACCAACCCCAGAAAGTTTTAAACGCCTTATTGGAGAATTTAAAAAGTTTTTCTTCTGATGCTAAAAAAGAAGTCGTTGCCCTGAGCATTTCAAGTTTTGCTGAAGTGATGGTTGGTTTAGATGAATCTCTTCAACCGATTACCAAGAGTCCAGCCTGGTTTGATACTCGAACTGATTTCATTTTCCAAGAAATGAAGGATGCCATCAATGGTGATATGATCTATCGATTGACTGGTTTATCTCCTCAATCAAAATACTCATTTTATAAACTTTTATGGCATCAAAAGTTCGAACCGGATGTTTTTCAATCAGTTCGGTATTGGACTTCAATGTCAGGATATGTTTTAGCTGCTCTTTCTGGGGTGCTTTCTTTTGACTATTCTTTAGCTTCACGAACCATGTTTTTTGATCAGCAAAATCGGCAATGGTCTCAGGAATTGCTGGATGTCATTGGAGTACCTCTTGAAAAAATGTCTCGACTCACTCCATCGGGGATAGTTTTAGGTACAATCCAAAAAGATATTTCCCATTTTACCGGATTACCGGAGAATCTTCAAGTGGTTACTGGTGGGCATGACCACTTGTGTGCAGCTGTCGCAGTGGGAGTATTTCAGCAAGGACAAGTTCTTATTTCAACCGGTACAACCGAAAATCTGACGATGGCCTTAGATGCCATCCCAGATATTAATCTTTCCCATCTCAAGCGTACTTTTAGTTGGGGACATCATGCTATACCGGAACGATATTATGGAATGAGTGGAATATACAGCGGAGGATATTCTTTGGAATGGTTTTTAAAGCTTATTAATGAGGATTACCAGTATTTCAAAGAAATGCCTCAAGAGATTCCGAAAGAAGTAAGCCTTTTTTTTCCATACTTATTGGGAGCTGATTATGATGGTGCTCGAGGTGCTTTTATTAATTTAGAAGGGAGGATGGAGAAAGATGACCTGACGAAATCCTTGATCATCAGTCTTAGTTTTGAATATAAAGACTTATGGGATATTATGGCGCAAACTTTAAATATTCATGTCGAACGAGTAACGAATGTCGGAGGAGGCACTCAAAACGATTTTTGGATGAAAGTCAAGTCAGCAGTCTTAAATGAAAAAATTTTAGTTCCCCAAGACAAAGAGGGGAGTTGTAAAGGAGCAGCAATCTTAGCTGGAATGGCAGTGGGATTGTATGCGGAACCGGAAGATGCCTATCGGAAAACCTTTCATTTAGCAAAAATCTATGAGCCTGATTCCGATTTAAGGGAGAGCCTTCTTCCCTGGTTTCGGTTATATATCGAGTTACGAGATGACATTCGACACCTGAATGAGAAAATAAAAAGAATCCAAATGGGGAGGAGAAAATAAAAAATATGAAAAGGACCTCTCAATCAATGATTCGATGGGTGAGCAGAACAGCAGTCCTTTTTGCTCTTACCTTAGTTATCCAATTGCTTGGCTTGCCACAATTTATAACTGGGCCATTGGTCAATGCCTTTTTGCTGTTAGCAACCATGTTAGTGGGAGTTTCAAGTGGGGTTATTATTGGTTTATTTACCCCTTGGGTTGCCTTTTCTCGGGGGATATTGCCTGCTCCTCTGGGGCCGATGATCCCTTTCATTATGTTGGGAAACGCAACGTTCGTTATAGTCTTTTTCCTTATGACCATGAGAAGAGAAAATAATATTGGTTTTATGGGATTAGGAATTGTTATTGGATCAATTGCTAAATATTTCATCCTTTCTCAATCAGTTGCTTTTTTGGTCGAGGTTGCTCCCCCAATTGCAAAAGCGATGCAGTTACCCCAATTGATAACCGCTTTAGGAGGAGGAGCTATTGCTATTGTTATTAAACAAGCTTTAGGTCGAACCAATTTTTTTAAGAATCGGTCGTAAATTTTAATCTGAACGATACTTTATCTATGATGATATTTCCTCTCATAGGAAGAAAAAATAATCAAAGCCAAAAAAACCACCAGAGAAAAACTTAAAAAAGAAAGCGGGTAGTTGTTGTTGCTTCCAGCAAGAATGTAAGAAAAGGTAATGGGTCCGATGGTTCCTCCTAAGTTGAAAGCGGTTTCCATCCACCCTAAGGCTTCGGTCCTTTGGGAGAGAGGAGCGATTTCCCCCAGCAGGAGAGTGGTGGCAATATAGAAAAATACCCAACTGATGCTTAGAACCGATTGAGGGACGAAGACCAATATCCCACGGTAGAGAAAGGGAGCAACGATAAAAGGAATAATAGTTAATGTATATCCAAACAGAATTATTGATGGGATATTTTTCATTTTCCGAGAACAGGTTTTCCCCACTATCGGAAAAAACATCAGTTGAATGAGGTTAGATACCCCTAAAACCATACCTATAAAAGCTGCCGAAAGACCTTTTTCCTTCCAAAACAGTGGAATAAAAAAAGAAAGCCCATTTACAGCTGTAGATCGAAGGAAAATTGGGAGATAAAAAAGAAAGTTTTTCCATTTTAATATCCATCGGTTATCGATTATTAAATCTTTTTCTTGGTTCCTTAATCCATCGACCTTTTTTAAAAGAAGAATTGGATAAATTATAGCTAACGAAACAAAACCTGCTAAATAAAAATTCCAAGTCGGATCGAAATCGCTGAGATAACCAGAAACGAGCATCGCAATGGAATAGCTCACTCCACGTACAATATTGATCCAACTTAGCTCGCGGTTTCTGGCTTCGATATTCCGCTTTTTGATTATGATTTCATTCACAATTGGTGTTTGAGCGACCCAAAACCAACCAAAACCAAACCTCACTATCAATAAAGGGAAAAATCCAGAGATAAAAGGAGTGATAAGACAAAAAACACCTTGACCAATCATACTGATGAGAATGGTCATTTTCCTTTTTCCGGTTCGATCAACAAACTTCCCCCAGATTGGTCCACCAATTAGTGCACCTAAGGTTAACGCTGAAATGACAATTCCAGTTTCGGTAATATTCAGACCAATTTTTTTGGCAAAAAGAGCAAAAAGAATTGAAGTTGATATGTAGGTAAAATTGGCAACAAAGGCGACCAACATTAAAATTAAAAATTGAGAGGAAAAATACCGAAAAGGAAGCCCCCTTTTTTTCATGATCCTTTTGGCACTCTCCCAAAGAAACCCGAAAATATGAGTAAACATCCTGCGGTAATAAGAGAGAAGATTCCTATGCTATTGAGGACAAAACCAACCTGATTTCCAAAAAAAGATGAATAACCTAAATGGAGTAAATATCCAGTTGCCCAAGCTAAACCCATTGAAACCGATGCGGCAAAAGCCGGATGACCGGGGAGGATTTTTTGGGCTTCAATGACATTCGAACTCATGGAAAAAAACATAAATGAATCAGACAGAACATAGAAGAGGATAAAGAAGATCAGAGAATGAGTGTGTACAAATATATTTAAAAATAACCCCATTCCGGCAAAAGAGATCACATTGACCAGCCAATTGTTGAATCGAATCCGAAATCGAGAACCAAGGATATTGAAAAGCAGGCCAGAAACTGGGCCAAGAGAAAGAAGTGAGCCGCCAATAATAAGACTATATCCTCGAAGATTGCTATACATGGGTGAATAGGTGTGAAGAGAAGACATAAAGAAGGTTCTTAAACCAACCATGATCCAAATAGGGATGAGAATTGGAAATGACTTCCAAGAAAAATCTGGATGTTTGGTAATCGGAGTGAAATTCCTTTTTACCTTCCAAAGAATCGGTTGAAGGATAATAAAAATGATAAGATTAAAAAAGATAATTTTATTGAGCCCAACGCTTCCAACCCACCAGGTAATAAAAATTGGACCTAAAGCTCCTCCGATAATACCTCCCGTCACAAAAGAGGTAACCGTTTTGGAGCTTTGATTGCGATTGGCTAAAGCTGTGCCAAAAGGATGGTAAGCAGCATTGGCTAAAAAAACCGTAAAAAATACCAGGTATAATCCAACAATATTCATTTTTTGTGAAAATAACGAGGTAGGCAGTACGACAAAAGCAACAATTCCATAGAGCAAGAACCATTGTTTTTTTATTCTCGGTAAAACCATAGCAAAGAAAATTTGGCTTAAAGCCGTCATCAACATTATTGATGCAATGAGCATAGCAATGGTTCGGGGTTGTACTGAATAAGTTGTAATTAAATAGGGACTAATCGGTGAAAGGAATTCAACGAAAAGGTCAACTGTTCCGTGTAAGAGTGCAATAGCGAAATCCACAAAACATCCTCTTTTCCTACAAGCAAATCTGAGTTTAAAAATAGTTTTTTATTAAAAATTAGATTTATTTAGTCGGTTTGGAGATTGAACCACCATTAATGACCTAAAAAACAGAAAAACTTTTGATAGGTATTCATTCCATTTTCAAGGTAGTGTATCATGAAAGATGAACAAGGGAAAGGTGGAATTGGATGAATAACTTGAGAAAATTAGCCGAATTATACGGAATTGAAACGAGTTATGATGATATCCATGGGAATCATGTTCATATCGAAGATGAAATTTTGGTCAATATGCTTCGTTCTTTTGGTGAATATCCCCAAAACAGTTCAGATTGGGAGGAAAACCTCCATCGGAAAGAAGAGGAAGTAGCCTTTCCTATCCCACCGGTTATTGTTTCCTCAAATCGAAAGATTACTTTTATTCCCCAAACGAATTGGCTTTCTGGATTCCTTTTTTTCACTCGAGAAGATATTCTCTTGGAAATTCCCTTTCGGGTTGAAGACCAAAAGTGGAGTTTTTGCCTTCCGACAGATTTAGAATGGGGGTATTATCCGCTCAAATTTGAAATACGAACGACATTCAATACTTTGTGTCTTAAAAGTTTTTTCATCTTTACTCCAGGATTTTGTTATCTCCCTGAAGGAAAAAACTTTTGGGGCTTGAACCTTGCCGTTTATTCACTCAATACCGGAAGAAATCAAGAGATAGGAGATTTGCAAGACCTTCGATTGGTGAGGGATCTTCTACTTAAAAATGGTGCCAATTTTTTAGGGATTCTTCCTATTCATCTTTTGGAAAATCGCATGCCTTATGGAATCAGTCCGTATTATCCCATGGATCGGTTAGAGTGGAATCCAATCTATCTTCCCCTGGAATGGGTTGCGCAAATATTAGAAATAAACCAAGAGCTGAATTCATCAGAATATTGTTCACTTTTAAACGATCAATCTCCTCTGAATATGTCACAACTTGATTACGAATCCGCCTGGAAGAGAAAAGATAAAATCCTTCGCAGTTTTTTCCAAATTTGGCGAAAAAGAAAGGATCATTCACCTGATCTGAATAAAAAAAGTTTTTTCAACTTTTTAACGAATGGAGGGAAACGAATTGTTCATTCAGCCTTTTTTCAAGCTTATGCTTTGAGGCAGGGTCGGGATTTCCGATCTTGGCCTCAGGATTTTCAGCGTAAGAAGGAAGATGCTATCACCCAATTTATTGATACAAATCAAGAGGAAGTTTATTATTTTGCATTTTTACAATGGCTCATGGAACTCTATTTGAAAACCTTTTTTCAATCATCGGATATGCTAGCTTTTGACCTTCCGGTGGGGACTTCTCCATCTGGTATTGAGTCCTGGCTTAATCAGGATCTCTTTGTATTTTCTCAGCAAGTTGGTGCACCCCCTGATGATTTTTCTCCAGCTGGTCAAAACTGGGGATTCTCACCAGTAAACCCTTGGAAGGATCGGGACAATCATTATGCTCACTTTATTTCACTCATTCAAACGAATATGAAATTCTGTTCATTTCTTCGTATCGATCATATCATGGGGCTTTATCGTTTATTCTGGATTCCAGAAGGATGTGACCCCAAATATGGGACCTATGTTCGATCTTTTTTCCATGATTTATTAGGAATTGTTGCTCTGGAAAGCCATCTTCAGAAAGTCATTGTTGTGGGTGAAGATTTGGGAACAGTTCCTCCTCAGGTGAGAGAAGCTATGAAAACTTATAAAATGCTTTCTACGCGAGTCCTCTATTTTGAGAGCGATCAAAATGGTTTCATCCCAATGCCTAAACATTATCCAAGAGAAACCATGGTGACTATTGGAACGCATGATATGCCCCCCTTGAAAGCATTTTTAGAAGGGAAAGATATCGATTTACGAGAAAGATTAAGGTTATTTACTCCAGAGGAAGCAACAGTGCAATATCAGATTCGCCGTCAAAGAATAGCAGGGATAAGAAACAAGTTGATTGAATGGGGCTATTTGAGCGATCCGAATCGTTTTGAAGATTTCCTTGAAGCTGTCCTTCTTTACCTATCGAAAACTTCTTCAACATTGAAAATAGTTAATTTGGATGATTTAATGGAAAGTGATATCCAAATTAACTTACCTGGAACCATTACTGAATATCCAAACTGGCGCCACCGATTATTAGTTCATCAAGATGAATTAGAAAAGAAAATTCGAAAAATGGCATCAATTTTTAAATGAGAAGGGATTAGTTGAAATGAAAATAATTGATTTTATTCTTAAGAAAAAAGCTCAACCGGATTTTCAGCAATTTATCGAGGTCGTTACTAAGAAAAGAAAACCGGTTAAAGTTCATCAAGTTGAACTATTGATTGATCAGGAAATAATCGCGGCAATCAGTCAGAAATATTTTTTAGAAGAAATGATACCACTCACTTCTCAAACTCAAAGCCGGTATATCCGACAATATGTTAACTGGTGGTATCGGATGGGCTATGATTACTCCATGATTATCGATATTCCTGGTATTGGTTTAGAGTTTCCATCACAGATAAGAAAAACCGATGATACAGCCTATTTGTCGAGAGGAACCAGGAACTGGGTTGAAGAAAAGAAAGGAATTATTGCCAATTGGGAAGATTTTGAAAACTACCCCTGGCCAGATCCTGAAGATATTGATTTGTCACCTTATCTTCTTGCTCAGGAAGAAATCCCTGATGGGATGAAGCTTTTAGTTGCCGGAAGTAGTGGATTGTTCGAAGTGGTGACTGAAAATTTATTAGGAATTGAGAATATGAGTTACTTATTATATGATGAGCCGGATTTAGTCGAGGCGGTATTTGAAAAAGTGGGCAATATTATGTATCGTTTTTATCTTCGGCTTTCTGACTTAGAAGGGATTGGTGGATTTTTTCAAGGTGACGATATGGGATTTAAAACTTCAACTCTACTTTCCCCAGCTCTTTTAAAAAAATATGTCCTTCCTTGGCATAAAAAAGTTTGTGATTTGGCTCATTTGAAGGGGAAAACCTACTTTCTTCACTCTTGTGGGCACTTGAAACCCATTATGGATGACCTCATTAATTGGGTCGGAATTGACGCTTTTCACTCATTTCAGGAGGAAGTAATGTCAGTCGTTGATTTTAAGCAGGAATATGGTTGGAAGATCGGTGTTTTGGGGGGTGTCGATTTGGATAGATTAGTTCGAAGCAATGAGACAGAGCTTCGTAATTATACTCGATCGATTTTGGAGAACTGCCAAAAGAGTGGGGGTTACGCACTTGGTTCGGGAAATTCAATAACCAATTATGTTCCAATCAATAATTATCTCGTTATGCTCGATGAAGGATTAGCTTTTGTATGAGTTGGTTCTTTTTAAGAGTAAAGTCGGCTGTAGGTGCTTCCTTGTCGATCCATAAAAACCGGTATAAGTTGTCGCAATTCATCTACGTGTTTTAGATCAATGCTCGAAGATATAATCGTTTCTTCCATGAGATTAGCTTGGCTAATAATTTGTCCGTGAGGATTAACAATTATACTTGCTCCGTGTGATTGATGGAAATCGGCAAGGAGGATTTGGTCAGCACCACAAACATACATAAAATTATCCAAAGCTCGAGAACAAACTGATAATTTCCAATGTTCGATATCTCGTGCCAACCAGGCAGTAGGGACAAGCGCTATCCGGGCTCCTTTTAGAGCAAAAATTCGAGCAACTTCAGGAAAACGAGTATCGTAACAAATCCACATTGCTATTTTGCCAAATTCAGTATCGAAAACTGGGTAGTTATTTCCATGGGTGAAAATCTCAGCTTCGGTTGACCAGAGATGGACTTTTCGATAAACTCCGAACTTTCCATCGGGATAAAATAAAACTGACGAGTTGAATAGCTTATCTTTTAACCTTTCAGCCAGACCAACGACCAAGTAAACTCCAGAAAATTTACTGGCTTCGGATAGGAATTGAAATGAGGTGCCATTTTGCTCTTCTGCTTTGGTTTCTACTAATTTAGGATCGTAACCCTGAACGCAAAGCTCGGGAAAAACCATAATATCGATTCTTTGTTCTTTTCCTTTTTGGATATAATTAGCT
>JAAYUP010000268.1 GCA_012517635.1 Candidatus Atribacter alterifermentans | reverse complement strand
TGATTCACTCTTTCATCAGGAGCCTGAGCTGCTAAAATTGTTACAACTAATAACTCAAAAGCATTTCGATAATTGAGTATCAATCGAGCGTTTGGAAACTGTTTATCAAGGATGTCGATGATTTTCATCGCTGTTTCTTGATTCATATTTCACCTCTCATGACAACATTTTTATTCTAAGCATATTTACGAATCCGCACACTAGGTTTGATTTTTTTACCTTCTCCCATCAAAGGAGAAGGAAATATCAATTCTTTTTTTCTTTTTCCCTCGCCCCTAGTGGAAGAGGTCTTATTCCTTTTTTTCCTCTCCCCTGGTGGGAGAGGTCTTATTATTTTTTCCCTCTCCCCTTCGTGGGAGAGGTCTTATTCCTTTTTTTCCTCTCCCCTGGTGGGAGAGGGTCAGGGTGAGGGGGCTACTATTTTCATCCTCAACTGATACCACAAAAGCAACATGCACGTCTTTCCCTTATTAACATTGATCATCAAACCTTATCACAACCTCATCAAACCATTGAAACGACCTTTTATAAATTAAAATTTGGAATCACACTAGCATGATAAAGTGAACCGAACTTTCTTAATAATGATATAATACACTTAATTCGCTCCAAAGGAGGGAATACCCTTGAAAAAAAATATTGTTCTTATCATACTCGTTGCCTTAATTTTGTTATCAGTTGGTCAGAGTCTTGGTGCTCAAGAACCAACTATAACACCCGAAGAAAAAACTCCTGAAAAAAAAGAAGTGCTTTTAGAAAGTGCTGATCGAATCACTTATGATTCTAAAAAAGAAACTTTTATAGCTACTGGTCAGGTGATTGCTGTTCAAGGAAAAAATCGCATTCAATGCCAAGAATTAAATTTTAATTTAAAAGATAATACTGGAGTTTTTGAAGGCAATGTCACTATTTCCCGCGATAAAACCAATATAAGTGCCACAAAAATGGAAGGTGACTTCGATGAAGAGCTCTACCAATTTTCCGGTGACGTCATTTTGCAAAAAGAGCGGGAAGAAGAAAACGGCACGTCCACAATTATTTGGAAAGCACCTACTTTAATTTTTAATGGAGAAACTGAGGAAGCCAGGAGCGAGAATGGTTCTGAAATTGTTTGGAAAGAAACCACTATTAAAACCAACAAAGCGGTTTATTTCCCTAAGGATGATGAGAAGAAACAATTAGAACGAATTGAAATGGAAGGGGATATTTTTATTACCGAGAAAGAACGTGAACTTCAAGTAGGAAAAGCTGTCTATTTTCTCGATTCTGAAACTTTAGAAGCAGAGAAAATCATTAAGGCTAAGTTTATACTAAAGGATTAACCTTAAATGCAGCGATGGTTTTTTATTTTCTTCCTCTTTATTTGCCTTTCGCTTCCAGTCATTGCTCAAGAAAAGGCTATTGAGCTCACTGGAGAGCGCCTGACCTATCTTGGTGATGGAGAAGAAATAATCGCTGTCAACGGAAAATTAACCTATCAAGATATCATTCTGGAAGGGCAAAAAATCCATATTTTTCTTCAGAAAAAGCAACTAGAAGCTACTGGAAATGTCGTCGTTACCGAAAACAAAGAACAGTTTCATGCAAATCAAGCGAATTTCAATTGGGATACCGAGAGTTGGGAATTCTTTGACGTTTCATCAGAATTTACTGGAAAGTCAATCGTTGGAAAAGTTTTCTTTCGAGGGAAAAATCTCAGCCGAGAACCAGATTTAACAATTGTCAATGAAGCATTCATGACCTCTTGTGATTTAGAAAAACCCCATTATCATATCGATGCTCAAAAAATTGAAATTATTCCAGACAAGAGGGTGATTCTTCATGGTATATCGTATTGGGATTTTGGATTTAAAATTTTTACCCTTCCCTACTATGTAATATTCCTCGACAGAAAGGAACAGCTCCCATTTATTCCAATTATTG
>JAAYUP010000267.1 GCA_012517635.1 Candidatus Atribacter alterifermentans | reverse complement strand
GCACAAGTTACTCCTAATTTATCATCAACTCCTGCAGCGGTAATAAACGCTTTATTCGCTCTCACCTTTTTAATGAATTCAACACCCTCAGTACTTTCAAACATTAAAGTATTATGGTGAAAATACCCTCCAGTCATAATGATCTTGTAATTGTTGTTTTTGTAAAGTCCATAGAAAATATTTAAAGCAAAACAAATAATAGTAAGCGGTAAGCTCTGAGGCATATATTTCGGAAGGTGTTCAGTTGTAGTTCCATTATCGATAATAATGATATCGTTTGGTTCGATGAGCGAAGCAGCCATTTGGCAAATTCTCATCTTTTCTCGTATCATCTGAGATTCAGCCTTGCTGATCAAGTAGGAATCTTGTTCGTTTTCACTTGAAATATTCTTCTTAAGGACAGCTCCACCATGAATAATTTGGGCAATGTTTTCTTTTGCAAGAATTTCCAAATCTCTCCGAACTGTCATTTCTGATACATTTAACTTTTCAGACAACTCTTTAATATTGACCAAACCTCTTAAAGAAAGTGTGTTAGTAATATAGTCCATACGTTTTTTTCTATTTGCCATGAAAATTAAAACCACCTTATGAAATAAATTTTACATATTTTGTTTATTATATTACGAAAATACTTATAAATCACTAATTATAGAGTAATTATAGAATAACATATTTAAAGTATTGACAAAATGGATGTGAATTAATTTAAAAAATAATATATTATATTTTTAGTCTTTTTTAAAGATATAAAAAGAAAGAAATGCATGTAGTTGTTAGTTTTGAAATATCATATTCCAACTTTTGCAGTTCAATATTAGAAATTTTCCTTTCAAACATACCGGAAGAATATTCACAAAAAGATGAGGAGCTCTTTAACTTTTTCTTCTGAAAGAATGAAAACCTCTTTAATGGTTAATTTGAAAAGCTCAAGGAGTAAAGGCAACGCTTCAATGAGAGTAATCCTGAATCTTATCATAGCAGGCTTAAATGAGTTTTCCAAAGGTTCAAGGATCGGGGTTACTCCGGATAACAATATAAAGCATAATAGAGCGGATAAAGCCTTTGCTGGTATGAGATTCCAGGGTATCAGAGGATCAAACCTGGAATACCCGATCCATTTTTAAGAATGATTTTATCATTTTGAAGAAATCATTCTCCCAGTGCTTCCATAGAGGGGGATAGTTTTGTTTTTAGAAAAAGACAGATCAGTTGAAAGAAGCGTCAGCTAATAATTTTTTGTTTTTCACCTCGGATAAAAATAGTCCTGGCATATAGGGGACTCCCAATGAGATTGGGTTTGCCTAGCACTAAACCAATGATATTACCCCCGTGGTTTTTTCTGAATCATGTTAAAAAGGGATAAAAGAGAAAAAGGCTTTTCACTAAAAGAATAGTAAGTTTTTGGTGTGTTTTGGAGCATATACACCAGTGATAATCCTCGAAGAGCACATTTCCGGATGGGGGTTGGGAAGCTAAACCAACAATCAAAGAAAATGGTATGAACGAACGGACAGTGTTACAAGGTTCCATCTAGAAGTTTGAGAAGAACCTCTGGAGCTTTTTCTTGGAATTCTTTCCGAAGACATGCACTTTCGCTTCGTCCATCAAAGGAGGCATTCATTGGACAGAGCCGGTTTTCTTTTAGGTGAGAACTTATCAGCGAAAAGGAGGAAGGAATAAAGACTATTTCATAAGTAAACCCAAAAGTGAGCATTCGAAAATCACGGCTGAATCATCCTTTTGAATGGTTAAAAAAAAGAGGGAGCCCTTCCACTTTAAAACTTCGAGGTTGATCATACGGGGAATCATCTACTACCTAGTTATTCCGCTTAAGGTGAGTAAAAGGAAGGAGTATTTCAGTGACCACCTTGGTGCTCAAAAAAACAAAAGTTTTCGCTAGTCACAGCGACCTTGTTGGAGGAAACGGGAGATGGCATCTTTCCCTCCCTGGAAAGGATTGTTCCAGGAATGGAGGAAGCCGGAGAAGCTTTTTCCTGTAAATACCATGAGAAAGATCATCTAAATTTACTATTAATTTTAGCTCGAATGCTGAGTAAATAGTTTATAAAATTTTTATGGGGAAATAATCAATATGGCTCAATTAAATTTCTTGTAATATTATTTTTTTAATGTTAGAATATGAAAAGATGTTGTTAATAAAGTACCATATTTTGAAATAACTCTTACAAAAAGGTAGGTGATGTTTAAAAAAGCAACGGGGAAAAGTTATTTAAGTTAATAAAGTTAACCTATTTACGAGAAAAAGGGAGAGGAGGAATTAAGGAATGATAAGAAATTGGGTAAGTATTTTATTGATTACTGTTCTGTTTCTTGTGGGTTGTGGTTTAGCAATTGCTGAAGAAGATGTTATTAAAGTAGGAATAATGTATAGTCTTACGGGTACGGGGGCGCCTACTGGAAAAGTTCAATCAGAAGGAGCTCTTCTTGCTGTAAAAGAAGTAAACGAAGCAGGAGGGTTAACAATAGGGGGTAAAAAGTATCAAGTTGAAGCAGTAGTTCGAGATGATGAGACAAAACCAGATGTTGCGGTTAGAAGGTATCGAGAGTTTATTGAGGAAGGAATTACAACCTTAGTAGGTGGAACCTTCGCGCACGTTAGTACAGCAATTAATGAACAAGCATTAGACGGTAGTGCATTTGTGATGGTTACGAATTCAATTGAAGAAGCAGTATTCCGAAAAGAAAATAAAGCCCCTTACTTTTTTACATCGCAAGGAGCAGTTGATGCAATAGGTCGTATGACCTCAGAGTATGTGATTGAGACTTTTAAACCGAAATATGTCATTGCTTGCCTTCCTGACTATGCCTATGGTCATGGAGTCGGTGTTGGGATGAAGCAAGTTTATGAGAAATATCCTGATATTAAATTAGAGTTTATTTGGACTCCAGTAGGAACACCTGACTATACTTCTTATATTCTCAAGATCATTGAGTCCAAACCTGATGTGGTTCAAATGGGGCAATGGGGTACTGATGGAATTGAAATACTGAAACAGGCGCACGAATTAGGTTTGAGCAAACATACAAAAATCTTTTACAATGCGATTGTGATAAGTATTGCTATGGGCATTCCGCCCGAGGCTCTTGATGGAGTGGCAATGGGAATGTGGCTTTACCATGATTTAAGCGAAATTAAAGAAAAAGATCCGGAAACTTTCGAAAATGCTGAGAGGATCCGTGCTGCCTTCATGAAAGAATATGGTGAACAACCCGATGTTATGGCTGCATACGCTTACATTGGAATGAAGGAAACCCTCCGAGCTATAGAGGCTGCTCAATCAACCGATCCAGCAAAGATGTACCAGGCTTTACTTGAAAGTCCCAATTTCATGAGTTTTAAGGGGCCAGGTACCTGGCGTCCTGATGGGCGGCCATTTTATAAATACGCTTACTTTGTTGGCGAAGGGAAAGGAACCGAGGGGCGTATTGACCAATGGGATTTTGCCAAAATTACAGATTTCTTTGAAACTGAAGTTTTATGCTTACCCTTGTCAGAAATGGGCTATGAATGATAGCAAGCTGGCGAGACTCACTCTAAAAAGGGAGTCTCGTGTCCTTGTTTAAGAACAGTTAGGCTAGAGGAGGCCAGCACAATGAGCTTGTTAACAACAAGTGGATTGGTCAAGAAATTCGGAGGTTTAACTGCAGTTAATGATGTGAATCTTTCAATAGAGGAAAACGAAACTTTAGGAATAATTGGACCAAATGGCTCCGGAAAAACTACCCTCTTTAATCTCCTAACCGGTTTTTTCCTCCCAACTTCAGGCAAAGTATCCTTTCAGGGACGATATATAACTCGCTTATCACCAGAAAAAAGAGTAGCGATGGGGATGGTTCGCACCTTTCAACTAGTATCAGTATTTAATTCCCTTAAGGTATGGGAAAATCTAGTCCCTTGCACCACTTGGAGTAACAAGTCTCATTACACATTTTGGAAATTATTGACCTCTTCTGCTCAAAATACTTGGGATAGTTCCAGAGAAGCATTGAAACTTGTTGGACTTGAAAATTATGCCAATGCGCTAACTGCAGAGCTTTCCTATGGTGATAAAAGGTTACTTGAGATTGCCCTTTCTCTTTCTCTAAAGCCTAAATTATTGCTTCTCGATGAACCATTCAGTGGTTTAAGTGATGTTGAAATATTAAAAGTTTTAAAGTTATTAAAAACCCTTAAAGGAAAAATAACAATTGCCATAATTGAACACAAAATATCAGCAATAGTTGATTTTGTTGACCGACTCAGCGTAATGAATGAAGGACGTCTCATCTGCGAGGGGAACCCTTCTGAGGTTCTTAGAGATCCTCTAGTTAATGAGTGTTACTGGGGTAAGGAAGAGATGCTTAAAGAAGAGGGACAGAGTGATGCGTCTTTAGTTTAGGCTACTAAGACTAGAATTTGCCTTCTTAAGAGGAGATGAAAGGGTATGCTCAAAGTTACAGATATTAATGTTGCTTATGGCCATGCGAAGGTGTTATATAACGTATTTCTCGAGTTAGAGGAAGGGAAAACGCTTTTCATTGTTGGAAGAAATGGAGCAGGTAAAACAACGCTTCTGAAAAGCATAATGGGACTAATTCGACCTCTTAATGGTTCGATTTATTTTGATGGGGGAGATATAACCGGATTTCCACCGAATAAGCTATATCATAAGGGTATTCGTTATGTTAACCAAGATAAAAAAGTATTTAGCAGTCTAACTGTTCAGGAAAACATTGAAATTGCTGCATTTTCGAGTGGCGAGCCTTTATCGCAAGCTCTTAACAAGGTTTTAGAGATATATCCCAAGATGAAAGAATTTCTCCATCTTAAAGCCGGTCAACTCAGTGGTGGACAAAGACAAATTTTACTCATAGGGCAAGCATTAGTTGGTAATCCAAGGTTAGTACTTATTGATGAACCCACACAAGGTTTAGCGGCAGTTGTTATTAATGATGTTGCAAAGATATTAAGTCGTTTAAAGGGAAAACTGTCAACTATTATAGTTGAACAAAATCTTCCACTAGTAAGTCGTTTGGCCGACCAAGTTGTTGTGCTTAAAGAGGGGAAGGTTTCCCGTTTATTAAATGATCTTTCAGAGATTCGCAACACAGCTCTTTTAGAGAAATCTCTTTAGATACGATTAAGATTAGGAGAAGGGGATAGAGCCTTATGGGGAATGTCCTTAGTAAGCATAGAAAAATATTTCAGGTTTTTTCTCTTTGGGGAGACCAGCTAACTAAAAGTACTGTAAGAAGGCGGATATTAGAGCTTATCTTTCTAATTGTCATCTTTTTAATCTTTATTCCATTTCTTGGTACCCATCGAGCAACGGATTTCGCAATCTTCTGTATCATGGTGTTATCTTTTGATCTTTTATATGGATACATGGGGAGACTTTCAATGGGGCACCTTCTCTATTTAGGGGTGGGTGCCTATGCAACAGGTCTTTCACTTCGATACCTTACCGCAAATCCTCTACTAGCGATTGTATTCGGAATATTAGCTGCTTGTATAGCAGGTATGGCCGCAGGTTCTATTGCTATTCGGGCAACTGGAGCGTGTTTCGCCTTGATTAACCTTGCTTTTAACCGTGTTGGTTGGTTTTTGGTGATGTCACCCCTCAAAGCGATTACAGGGGGAGAAAATGGTTTGAGTGTAAGAAACCTTAGTTTTAGTATTTTCAATTTTAGAAATCCAGCTTTTCGTTTCTGGTTTTTATTTATTTCCTTGATTTTTGTTTTCTTTTTTCTTCGAGTAATTACTTCTTCTTCCGTCGGAGTTATATTACGTTCATTAAAAGAAGACGAAAAGCGAGTGAGGTTCTTAGGTTACAATACTTACTATTATAAATGGATTAATTTTGTAATATCTGCTTCTGTAGCAGGTTTTGCCGGCGCTTTAACTGCTTTAAATTATGGTTATATAAACCCTAATGTGCTTGATGTGAATGCTAATTCAGGCGTTATATTTGCTTGTTTAATTGGAGGCCCTGGAAGTCTTTATGGTTCAATTATTGGAGGAATTATATATATGTTGATTACAAATCTTCTTCCAATATATTTTCAACGTTGGGAACTCCTTCTCGGAGTATCACTATTACTTATAGTTTTCAGGTTTAGAAAAGGCTTATGGGGTGGTTTAGAAAATTTATATAAGAGAATTGCTGCTCATGAAAATCCAAACCCATACTTAGAGAAAGGGGTATCCAAATGATCTATGCAATTATGTACGGATTAACTATTGGAGCAGTCCTCTATCTTATATCTATTGGTCTATCTCTTACCTTTGGCACCATGAGAGTAATTAACTTTGCACATACAATTATATACACAATTGGGGCTTATATTTTGGCAGCATCTGTAAATAATTTTGGTATTCCTTTTCTATGGGGAGGTGTGTTAGCTGTTTTGATCGCTGCTTCAGTAGGGTACTGTATTGAGCGGTTTGTTATTCGACGCTTATATGGGGAATCTCTAGATTATACTTTTATTGCGACATTTGCAATTTTTTTGATCGGAGTTGATATAGTCAAGTGGATATGGGGTGTATTTCCAAAACCACTTAGTGATCCAATAGGGAGATCAATCAATTTTATGGGATTTGTTTTTCCTATATACCGTATATTTGTAATACTTTTGGCGATTTTGGTATTTTTTGGACTTGAGTTATTTATAAGAAAGTCCATGGTTGGTAAGATTATAAGAGCAGCACTGGACAACAAAGAAGGAGTACAATGTCTTGGCATAGGGGTTGAAAGATATTTTTCAATTGCTTTTGTTTTGGGAAGTGCTTTAGCCGCTGTTGGCGGAGTTTTGTATGCGCCTATTACATCTGTCCACCCATACATGGGTTTAAACATCTTACTCCTCTGTTTTGCTGTTGTATTAACGGGAGGAATGGGAAACTTGCGAGGAACTTTTTACGCCTCATTTATATTGGGCATGCTAATGTCCATAACAGGTCGTTTTTGGCCTCCTGGATCTGAAATTGTAGTTTTTATCGCTATGGCTGTTGTTCTTTTCTTCAGACCAATAGATGTTTAATTAAATAAATCGATTAAATGTTTATTAAAGTTTTATTGATAATAGAGAGAAAATAGAGTTGAAGGAGGTTTATATGGGTTTTTAGACAAAAAATGAAAAAGAAAACGTTTTAAGTATTTTACTGAATTATTATCATAAATTTTATCTGCCAATTTTTGCAAAAGGTGTTTTTCGTTACTAGAATTGTAATTTTATAAGGATATAATTTAATTATAACTCTTAAAAAAGTAATTTATTTTAGTAAAAAATTTTTAATTTAGTCAGTATATCTTTAAAAAGAGTCGATATATTTTAAATGTCTTTTCGAGATAGAATTTAAAAAAATCATTTAAAAAATATCAAAATACCAAATTAAAAAAAGATTAATCTCAATAATTAATAGAACTTTAATAACAATTATAAATGAAGGAAATTTAAGCGATAGTTAGTAATGTAAAAAAAAATACATATAATGTTATTTTTTTACCTAATTATATAATTGTTTATTTCCTATTGTGTTCGAGTATTGGTTAGACGGGTTATCTCAAATTCGATTGTTTTTTTATATTGACAGAAACATTTATATTTCATAAAATTTTCTTAAAAAGTGTAAATTTTATCAAAAAGTGGTAATTATATACCAATGAAGGAGGAAAAGTATGAGATTACAGGACAAAGTGGTTATTGTAACTGGTGCTGGGCAAGGGCTTGGAGAAGCCTTCAGTAAGGGTTGTGCAAAAGAAGGTGCCAAAGTTGTCATAGTTGAAATCAATGAGG
>JAAYUP010000266.1 GCA_012517635.1 Candidatus Atribacter alterifermentans | reverse complement strand
TCCAAAAATACCAATATGTGGTCGAAGGCTTCGTGGAGTTCCGTTCATAAATTAACCTCCAATTATTTCTGTCCTAAAAATAACATCTTTATAAATTCTTCAATTGATGAGGGTTAGGAGGGCGTGCCTTTCACCCTCATCCTCACCATTTCCCATCAATCGAGAAGGTGCAAATAGGTCAGAGTGAAATTCTAAAAAAAATAACACTGTCTTAGGTTAAAAATATAAATCACGTTCTCCGCTTTCGATGAGTTTAAGACGTTCCTCGGTCAGTTTTCTCACCCGTAAATTGGGTATAGATTCAAGGTGTTCTTTAATCGTTTTTTCACCAATTTTTTTCGTTGCTTCCGAAGCATAATCTTCTAAATATTCTTTAAAAGTAAGAATGGCATTAGGTTGGCACACATTCTGAATCTGTCCAGATTTTGCTAAAGGCATAAAACGATCGCCAGTTCGTCCTTTACGATAACAAGCAGTACAAAAACTGGGAATATAACCTGATTGACATACACTTCTCAAAACTTCATCAGGACTGCGGTGGTCTTGGATTTGAAATTGAGGAGAATCCTGGTTACACCTAGATTTTTCCTTAAGATGATCATATTCTTCCCGATATCCACCGACATCGGTGCAAGAGCCAGCACTGAGTTGAGAGATTCCCAGGGATATCAATTCATCTCGAAAAGAAGCTTTTTCGCGGGTAGAAAGAATGATTCCGGTATAAGGGACTGCCAATCGCAAAATGGCGATGACTTTTCGAAATTCTTCATCTTCCACTAAATATTTTGAAATAGAAGTAATCACGCCTAATGCCGGTCGAAACCGAGGCACTGAAATGGTGTGCGGACCAACTCCAAACTCAGCTTCAAGATGAAGAGCATGAAAAAGGAGTCCGAGAATTTCAAATTTATAATCGTAGAGACCAAACAAAACTCCTGCACCAACATCATCAATGCCAGCTTCCATAGCTCGGTCCAAAGCAGTAGTGTGATAATCGTAATCGCTTTTTGGACCCTGAGGATGCATGTATTGGTAAGTTTCACGATGGTAGGTTTCCTGGAAGAGGATATAAGTTCCAATTTTGGCTTCTTTCAATTTTCGGTAGTTATTTACAGTAGTAGCAGCAATATTGACATTCACCCTCCGAATACTTCCTTTTCCCTCATTAACTCCATATATGGTATGGATGGTTTCAAGTATATAATCCAAAGGGCAGTTGACCAAATCTTCTCCAGCCTCCAAGGCTAATCTTTTGTGGCCCATGGATTCAAGGATTTTAACTTCTTCAATGACTTCTTCTTGACTTAAGCGACGGCGAGGAAACACATTGTCTTGTCGATAACCACAATACCGACAATTATTAATGCAATAATTGCTAATATAAAGAGGAGCAAAGAAGACCAATCTTTTTCCGTAAATTTTTAACTTAATCTCTTGGGCAACATGATAAATCTCCTCTTCTATTTCTGGATCATCGGTTTGAAGGAGAATTGCGCATTCTTGTGGTGTAAGACCTTTGGCCATCCGAGCTTTCTCAATAATGTCCAAAATTTCTTCACGACAATGATTTTTTCCTTTTTCTAATAAATCCATAATAGTTTTTTCATCAATAAAATCAGCTTTTTTCCTTTCATTGAGAACCAAAACCATGATAAGCCTCCTTTTTATAGTAAGAATATTTTTTTATTTTTATCGCGTGACCATAACTCATCGAAATGGTCCTATTCATTTCTTTTAATAGTTTTTTTAAATTTTTCATGCTTTTCTCGGGATCTTCGATAATATCAATTTTTTGAGGATAAATGACATATTGGTTGCGAACATATAAAGGTGTGAAATTGGGCATGATGACATTTGCCCCCGATTCTAAAGCTAAGCGACGACCGTTATCATTTATCGTGCTGATTGCGGTCGTAGCAGGTAGGTGGATAGTTGGAAGCACGATGCGGGTAATAGCTAAAATTTTTAAAGTTTGAGAGAGAGAACCAGCCGAATAGCATCCCAGAGGCGTGTCGGGATGGGGAAGAAAAGGTCCAATACCGGCCATTTCAATATTTAATTTTTTCATTAAGAGAACATCTTCAATGAGTGATGTTAAAGTTTGGCCAGGTAGCCCGACCATATTTCCCGAACCAACTTGATAACCCAGGTCTTTCAAATTCATTAAGCAATCAATTCGATCTTGAAGGTTTTTTCCCGGTCTTAATTTCTGGTACAAAATAGGGTCGGCAGTTTCGTGTTTTAATAAATAACGGTCAGCTCCAGCATTCCGCCAGATTCGATAGCTTTGACGGAAATGCTCTCCAAGGGATAAAGTAACTGCTACGTCAAAATGCTTTTTAATGAATTCGATGAGCCGTGCAATATCGTCTGGTCGATAAAACTGATCTTCTCCTGATTGCAGGACGATAGTTTTCAATCCGTAATTAACCGCGGTTTGAACCGATTGGAAAATTTCTTGATTAGTTAAGCGGTACCTGGATATTTTGCGGTTTTCTGCTCGCAAGCCACAGTATAGACAATGACAGGAACAGTAATTGGAAAACTCAATAATCGCTCTAAGGTGAACTTCGTTACCAACTTGTTTTTTACGAATCTGGTTAGCATAACTTAAAAGAGCAGGGAGATCGTGTTCACCTAAATCAAATAATTGTCGAAGGTTTTCGTGATTAAAATCCTTCCCATTATTGACCAGCATAACTTGATCATTCATTCCTTCTCTCACTCGTTTCCTCCTTTATCGAGTGACTAAGGTGCTTTTCACTTTAATACCGGGAATTTGTCCCAAACGACCGGTTAAAGCACCAATTTCATCGGTGCTTCCATCAACAATGATGGAGATGATTGACAAAGACCGTTCAT
>JAAYUP010000265.1 GCA_012517635.1 Candidatus Atribacter alterifermentans | reverse complement strand
CTTCTTGTCGGACTGACAAACGATTCCACTTCCATTTTTTCCTCTATTTTTGTTTCCTCCTTCACTGATGACCCAGTTATAGGTGAGGATGGGATAAGAACCAGTTTGGGGCTTCGAATCAGATGCATCAAAGCGATAAGTAAGCCCTTCGATTTTTTCATAGGATATAACTGCTTCAGCTACTCCAATCGGACAATCCGGGGTTGGAGTTGGGCATATACAGGGAGTAGAACCTGGAGTTCCCTCAACACATGGTACACAGGGAGCACCAAAGTTAGCAACAGCTATATTCTTGGCAAGAGCCAAACAGGTTGGGTCTTGCTGGGCATCCCGGCAGTCAGCTAAAGCAGCTTTGACCGCATCGATGAATTCCTGAGGAATCGCATCAAATGATATGGCAGTTGGAATGTCGTTGATGGCAATGGCACCGGGGTTGGTATTTTCAATCACTTCCCAGAGGATGACTTGGGCAGTGGTCTTATAGTTCGCTTCTCCTCCATCACCGGTCACTGGGGAGAGGGCTTTTTTAATCCAGACCTCACCTCGGTGGGCATACAGGATGTATCCGTCATCGGTGAGTCCGGAGATCTGGTAGTTGCCAGCACAGTCAGTTTTCCCGGTGAGGGTCTGACCGTTGTTCCCTTTTAAGATAATATCGGCATTGGGGAGAGGCTCTCCCTCAATGATCGATGGATTACTACAGGTATCGGTGAAGCAATCATTATCCGGTGCCACCACCACTCCTTTGATGGTGACTGAGCTTTCGGTTGAGGGAGCTCCAAACTGGCCACCACCGATACAGCCACTGATAAAAGATACCAATATTATTAATGATAAAAACAAAAACCGAAGTCTTTTTTTGTTCAAACTCAATCCCTCCTTTCGGGAAATTCATAAAATCATGATTATATATAGGGTAATCTTTAGATAAAAGGCTAACCATAGGAAGATAGTACTAATTCAAGTCCCAAAAGGCACAAATTTTTGTTATAAAAAGTCCCGATGAGGCATTAAGTATTAGAAGTAATAAAAAACCTTGTCAAGGATATGCCAGGGAATTGGCAAAAGACGCCGAGGGGGTGAGGGGGTGAGGGGGTGACTTTTCTAAGTTCACAATTTTTTATAAGGATGAGGTTTTCATGCTTTGTTGTAACTTTCTGAATAATTAATTAGAATAGTCTAAGTTTGGAAAAGCTTTGAAGGGATAGATGGATTCTCAATTGATTTACTGAATGTTCAATACCCCTTTTAATGCAAAATCAACATTTTTTAAAATATCTGTTTCTAAAAAACCACAGTATTTAAATAAACGATCTTTTGAAATTGCTAATATCTGTTCACATTTAATATATGATATCTGGTTGAGACCATTTAAAGCTGTTGGAGTTACGGAGATGTGAAAAGGCAAGGGTCTTCCTTTGGTACTGATTGTGACTATAATCACATTGGGATATTTTGGATTTTGATTGGCTAAATCTGTTTGTACAACAAGGGCAGGGCGAATACCTTTTTGTTCTGACCCTCTTCCTGGTGACCAATCTACGAACCAAATGCTCCCTCTTTTTAATAACTCAGCTTTCATCCCTGAGGACCACATCGCTTTGGGGTTTAAAGGCAAAATCCAGGTTTGACTCATTTTCATCTTCTCCTATCAATGAAAATGAGTCAAACCAAT
>JAAYUP010000024.1 GCA_012517635.1 Candidatus Atribacter alterifermentans | reverse complement strand
TAGCTTAAGCCTAATTCTTCACGAACTTTCAAAAAAAGCCGTGAATACATGCTCCCTCCTAAGGAGTTTGATAAAAGGTCAAATGCAACTCTTCCCTGAACATCAAAAAGAGATGGTGCTCTGTATCCATATACCATCCAACTATCTTGAATGTCTTTTTGTTCGACAATTCGCAAAGATAAAGGATAAAAACTATCTTCCTGGTAAGGTTTAATTTTTTGGGGTATGAGCTCCCCCATTTGATGAAAAAAAACATCTTTCATCCGACTAAGATTATAATTGCCAACGACTGCAATAACCATATTATTGGGAACATACCAACGACGGTACCAATCATTTACTTTTCTTTCGGTAAATGTTTCTAAACAATCAGTTTCACCAAGGGTTGGTGAGCCATAGGGGTGAGTACCATAAAATGCTTTTTTAAAACGGTAAAGGGCTGCATTGAGCGGATCATCATCAAGAGCAGCCAACTGATCGATTAAATATCCCTTTTCTTTTTCTATTTCTTCTTTTCTCAAAGCAGGACTTTTAATTAACTCAAAAAAAAGAGCAAGAATAGCAAATATGTGTTCGTTTGGGCCTTCAATGGCAATTCTTCCAATAAAACTATTCGAGGAGCTTTCTATTGATGCACCAAGCGATTCAATTTCCCGATTGAAAGTAATCGCATCTTTGGTTTGAGTTCCCTTTACCATAACTTCTTGCAACAAAGCCGAAAGACCTCTTTCTTTTTCATTCTCGAATAAATTTCCCATTGCTAAACAAAGATGGATTGAGCAAAGCAAAGAATCAGGAAAAGAGAGCAGTAAAAGAATTAAACCGTTTTTAAAGTGTACTTTTTCTACGGCTGGTTGAAACTTGTTCATCAATAATGATCCTCTGGGTTAATAATAACACTTACAAAGTTATTAAAATCGAGATATCTTTTAAGAACATCGTATATCTGATTCAGTTGAATACTTTGGATAATACCTAAGTACTGAAATAAGGTATCAATAGTATCAATAGCATCAAACCGACCTAAAAGTTCAGCGCTTCCTAAGGTCGTTTCAAAAGAATGAAAAAAATCACTGAATAAAAGATTTTTAGCTCGATTCATTTCAATTTCTTGAAGGGGATGACTTATCAATTGTTTACACTCATCTTCAATAATTGCTTCAATTTTTTCTGAGTCGCCATTGGTAAAGGTATATACAATACTGAAGATTCCAGATTCTTGATAATATGAAAAATTGGTATGAATTGTATCAACCAATTGTTCTTTTTCCCTCAAACGGGCATTTAAACGTGAGCTGATTCCATCTCCAAGAATAACCGACAAAAATTTAAGCAAACAAAATTCTTCTTTTTGTTTTACACTTGGTCCTAAAAATCCAATAGCACCGTAGTGATGGTGAACGTCCATGTTGATCTTGATTCTTTTCATTGGTGTCTTGGAAAGACGGGGAAAAATATTAAATGAATTCGGAATTGTTTTTTTTCCATTCCCATAAATTTGAGCAATTTTTTCGAACAACTGATTTTCTGGTATATCCCCACAAACGACCACCGTTAGGTTTGAAGGGTGATAAAAAGATTCAAGGTGGCTAAAAAAGTCCTCCCTTTTCAAAGATGAAATGGTTTCTTTAGTTCCTAATATTGATCGTTCATAAGGACTCCCTGAAAAGACTTCTTGATAAAGTGTTGTGACAAGTTTTTCTTCTGGATCATCTTCATCTAAATGTATTTCTCGAATGATCACATTTTTTTCACGATCAATTTCAGTTGGATTAAAAATTGGATTGTTGATTAATTCAACGAGTAGTTCTAATGATTTCTCCCAATAATTTTCGGGGGCAACAATGTAAAAATTAGTTGTATCTAAAGAAGTACCGGCATTCATGTTACCCCCAATAATTTGAACCTGCCTTGATAACTCTAATCCTGGATAGTTGACGGTACCCTTAAAAACCATATGCTCGAAAAAATGAGAGATCCCAATCTTTGTTGGTTCTTCATCTTTAACGCCAACCCTTGCCCAAAAATTCAAAGCCACAAGAGGAGATTTCATTTGACGAAAAACTACTTTCAAACCAGTTGGTAAAACCTTTTTTGTATAAGCAAAATTCATTTTAAAATGAGGCTCCTAATCTAAAAAGGCAAAATAATAAAAAGCATCAAGAAATTGACCGATGGAATCATTGAAATGACAAGCTTTTTTACCTTTTGGATTAAAAAATCTCAAATCAAACAAAAAATGATGGCGGGTATGATATACCCGCCATAGCAATTACTTTAAACTTCTCAAATCATATTTTTTTATTCTTCTGGTGTTGGAACCATTGTTGGTTCTTCTGTTGGTTCATAATTATACATATCCGACGGCATCATCCCTGACATTCCTTGCATCCCTTGCATTATCATAGGCATTACTGTTTCAATAATATCCTTCCAGGGCGAAACCGGTTTTGTAGCTGATAGTAAAGTTACTTTGCCTTCTTGAATGACCAAGAAAGAAACTGGCTCCATAGTTATGCCCCCGCCAGTACCTCCTCCTGAAGGTTGACCAGTTGGCATACCCAGACCTCCACCTCCACCAAACCCAACTTCAACTCGAATAACTGGCACCAC
>JAAYUP010000264.1 GCA_012517635.1 Candidatus Atribacter alterifermentans | reverse complement strand
TTATACTCACCGATATTGCTCCCTTGGATGATGTCCTTGAAAAATTCCGAAAGGAAAACCTCCAAGTTACCGATTACTCCATGGACGCTTTGAATAAATGCCAAATTCAAGAAGTATCCCAAAAAGTAATTCAAGAATTTGGCTCTATCGATGCTCTTTTTAATGCCGCTGGAGGCAATTTGAGAGATGCTACGGTTTCTCCAGACTATTCCTTTTTTAATCTTCCCCTCGAAGCGCTCCAAAAGGTAGTCAATCTGAACCTCTTCGGAGGGGCTATTATCCCGTCCCAGGTCATTGCACAACTTATGATTGAAAACCCTAATGGTGGAAATATCGTTAATTTCTCTTCTATGACTTCTTTTCGACCCTTAACTCGCACTATTGGTTATTCGGCAGCGAAAGCTGCAGTGAGTAACTTTACCCAATGGTTAGCGGTCCATATCGCTCAAAACTATACGCCGAAAGTACGGGTCAATGCTTTAGCTCCCGGCTTTTTTGTTACCAAACAAAATTATTATCTCTTATACAATGAAGATGGTACTCTTGCTCCTCGAGGAGATGCAATCCTTTCCCACACTCCCTGTGGCCGATTTGGTGTTCCTGAGGACCTTTTAAGCACCGTCTTATGGCTTTTATCACCCGCTTCCAGCTTTGTTACAGGCATTGTTGTCCCGGTTGACGGAGGGTTCAGTGCCTTTTCTGGTGTATAAAGTCACTTTAATCATTCTATAAAATAGAAAACTATAGCCAATTCAACTTTGAATAACGATTTCACCAGATGCTGGTCAGTACTTTTTAAAACTACTTAACTCTAAACAGGACATCTTTGGCGTAGCTTCTTTGCCAATACCATGGTCATGGATATAATAATGATTATGTTAGTTATTTTATACGCATCGAAAATAAAATTTTTGATAAAGGCATTCTATCCAATTTTTTTCTTCAAATGATCAGTCGAAATACTTATTAAATTTTCCTAATAGATAAGAATAATAGAAATTAGGAAATAAATAAGGGTTTTTAAAAATAATAAGATTTTTGAGATAAACTATTAATTTTTACTCTATGATTATATAATATAATCAAATAAAAATTCTATTAACTTAAAAATAACTTTATATTTTGAGAAAAGGTGAGATGAGATCATGCCTTTCATAAAAAACTGAATTTTTTGTAGGAGGTGACATCAAAAGTAAAAAAAGGGTTTTCTTATAAATAAAAAAGGAGGGAAAAAATGAAACGTTTATTTATTATTGTGGTGGTATCGGTTGTCCTGGTTCTGGGAATCCAGGTGGCTGCCCACGGTGAAAATCCTTTTGAGGGAACAACATTGCGGCTTCTCTTCAACCGGCATGTGTGGCAGGAATTCATCGAAAAGAAAATACCGGAATTCGAAAAAGCGACTGGAATAAAATTAGTAATTGAGGTTTTTCCAGAAGATCAATTTCGGGCTAAACGACTGATCGAAGTGACTTCTGGAATCGCTGACCTCGACGTGTTTATGATCATGCCTGGGCAAGCAGGCCTTCATTACGCAACGGAGGGGTGGACCTACCCGCTGGATGATTATATCAACAATCCTGAAATGACTCCCCCTGAATGGGATTTTAATGACTTTTTTGGAGGCCTGAAACAAGGAGGTAATTTTTTCGGAAAACAGCACAGTATCTCCATTCAAAGTGAAACGTCTCTTCTCGCCTATCGAAAAGACTTATTGAGTGAAAATGGAATTGATGTTCCACAAACCATGGACGAGTTGGAGGCTGCTGCTCAAAAATTGAATCTTGACTATGATGGAGATGGAAAAATCGATCTGCACGGAATTACCTTGCGAGGAAGACGTGCCGCTGCAACATCTCAGTTTGTTGACTTCCTTTACACCTTCGGAGGAGCTTGGAAAGATGCTGAAGGAAACTGGGCATTAGGAAAACCTGAAGCCATTCAGGCTTTCAATTTTTATGGAAAACTTTTACGCGAATATGGTCCTCCAGGAGCAACCGACATTCATTGGTACGAAAGCACATCCTATTTCATGACTGGAAAAGCGGCAATGATTTATGATGCCAACAATTTTAATATTCTTTACGAAGATCCTGAAAAATCTGAAATCGTCGGGAAAGTCGGTTATTCGGTAATTCCTGTTGGGCCAACTAATCTTCGTTTACCACACGTTTCTCATTGGGATCTTGCTATTCATTCCAACTCGAAAAAGAAAGAGGCAGCTTGGCAATTTATTCTCTGGGCAACCAATAAGGAAAACATCCTTGAAGCCCACTTAGCCGGGATACCTTCCCCACGGAATAGTTCTTGGGAAAGCGAAGCTTTTCTTGCAGAAAACGCTTATCCAGACTGGACAGAAGCTACCACCATCAGTTATGAAATTGGTAATCCCATATGGAATCCACCGG
>JAAYUP010000002.1 GCA_012517635.1 Candidatus Atribacter alterifermentans | reverse complement strand
CCTCTCCCACCGAGGGAGAAGGAACCAAAATCTCGCGCCCCCTCACCCCCTCAGCGTCTTTCGCCAATATTCCCTCGCCCCTGGAGGGAGAGGTGGAGGTGAGAGGGAAGGCATTTTCATCCTCATCCTGACCTTCTCCTATTTTCTCAAGCTATTGCATTTCAGTTATGGCTTTGGAATAATGAATAAAATTCCAACTCAACCTGAAGGAGAACACTCCCATGACAAAAAAAGGCCTTCTATTTTATATTTTATTAATCCTTTTTACAATCTTAGCTTCTTCAGCTTTAAGTCATGCCCTCCCGGAGTTTCGCGGTGTATGGATCGATGTGAGAAGCATCCCCAATACCCGAGATGGTATTGAAGCCATGGTCAAAGAATTGGCATCAGCTCATTTCAATGCTATTCTGGTTGAATCTTTTTACCTGGGAAAAACCATCTATCCTTCAAGTTTTTTAGCTCAACAAGGGCTTACCAGGCAGATGGAGGCATTTGCCCTAACTAACCTTGACCCTCTTGCAGTTTTTATTGAATCCGCCCATCAGCACGAAATGCAGGTCCATGCCTGGTTTGACATGTTTTACGTCGGCCTCAACCAACCTGGTGAACTCCTGGAAAGGTTTTCTTCCTGGCGATCGATCCAACGCGATGGAACGGTTGGATATAAACAGGGAAAAAACCATTTTTATTGGGTATGCCCTCTTCACCAAGGAGTAAAGGAATTTTATATTGGGCTGCTTATCGAGGTTCTTCAAAATTATGACCTGGATGGAATTCACCTTGACTATCTACGATTCCCAGATACAACCGTTGCTGATACCTGTTACGCTCAGGACCATCGAGAGCACTTTTTATTACAATACGGTGTTGACCCAATCGCAATCGATCCATTCACCCAACCCGATGTCTATCGTCTCTGGAATGAATATCGAGCTCAATCGGTCACTAACCTCCTAGCAGAAATAAACGCGAGAGTTCACGAGATTAAACCAAACGTAATCCTTTCGGTAGCTGTTCAACCCCGAGGGATGCCAATCGAGCTCAATCCCGGATTCCTACAAAATTGGCCTTTCTGGGCAGAAAATCATTACTTGGATGTATTGATCCCTATGACTTACAGCTCAAGGGTGAATGAGATGAAAGGATTAACCTTTTGGGTCAATACTTTTTTATTAGGGAATCTGCCGGCTTTTGCCGGGATCCAAGCCTTTAATCTTCCCGATATTAAAAACCTCTCCCAAATGGTCGAATTCTCACGTTTGGCTCAATTTCAAGGTTCAGTTATTTTTGCATACCCTTATCTAAACAGCGAAATATTCGATTCCTTAAAACAAGGACCCTTCCAAGAAAAAGCTGAAGCTCCATCTCGAAAATACCTCAATTCTCTGGTTCCGGCTGAGAAAGTCCAAGTCGTTCGATATTCTCACCCCAATCCCCGAACCATCAAGGCTCGATTCATTCAAGAAGAAATCCAGGTCGATGGATTACTTCATGAAAAATCCTGGGAAAATGCCGACTTTCAAAATGAATTTTCCCTTATCACTGGAGAAGGTTTGGCTAGCAGCCAAACCACCGTGGCTTGTCTTTTTTCACCAACCCATCTCTATGTCGCTTTCCAGGTCAATGATTCTCCTTCTCAAAATCGCAAAATCACCATTTACCAAAAGGATGGACCAGTATTTTACGATGATTCGGTTGAGGTTTTTATTGACCCGTGGTTTAGCAGCAGCTTTTACTACCATTTATCCCTGAACTCAATCGGAACTCAATATGATAGTTTTTCTCGATCTGGACCTTCCTGGAATGCCAACTGGGAAGTCGCCGCCCAGGAAAAAACCAACGGATGGATAGTAGAAATTGCTATTCCTTTTTCTGAATTGGAAATCCCAGCTCCTCAACCGGGAGATCGATGGAGAATCAACTTCAATCGAACCGATATCATTCTGGGAGAATTTAGCGGGTGGTCACCAACACCTGGGACCTTTCACGCACCATCATTTTTTGGTATTCTCGTGTTTGTAAAATGAGAATCTAAATGACAAGCCTTTTATAGGGGCGCAATTTATTGCGCCCGTTCTTTATTTAATGTAGTGACATGCCATGGCATGTCGAATCTTTATTTTTATCCTCATCAGTTACTGCAAATCAGTATGACCGTCTATCCTGTAAATATCATCAAATGAATTCCCCCATTGAGGGGGGTTAGGGGGGTGTGCCTTTAATCTTGTCATCCTGAGCCCTCGTTTTGTGAGGGCGTGAGGATCTCATCAACCCAATCCGTCATTGCAAGGAATGTATTGTATGACGTGGTAATCTCATGAGAATAATCTTTTTTATTTCTTCTCCCTTTGGCTAAAGGAAAATTGAGAGGGATTCGATTCGTCTCCAGAAAGTCAAATCCCTCCTTTTATCTCTCTTTATTGAAGGAGGAGATTGGTTCCTAAATAAGTATCTTCTTTATCATCTGATGCTGCAAAGCAACAAGGTAATCTATCCGCTATGATTTTTTTCTTAAAGTAATAACCAGCAATATCCCCAAGAAAATCAAAATGATTGGAAAAGCCACTTTACCAAACCAGGGGAAAATTGGGAACCACCAAGAAAAAGCATAGCGTGCCACCCAGATAATCCCAATTATAATTAATACCCAGGCAAGAAGCTCGAGATTTTTTGTCCGCTTTTTCTCTTCCTCCTCTTTTTTTTCCGGAGTCACCTCGATCATTTTATCCTCCTGCCCTACCTCACCTGACGGCTCTTCGGGAACGATAATCCAGGCAATAATATAGGCTAATATTCCTGATCCACCAGCAAAAATGAGAGCAACGGCAATTAATCGAATAATAGTCGGATCAACTTCAACATATTTAGCTATTCCAGAACATACACCACCTAAAATTTTATCAGTTCGCGAACGGTAAAGTCTTTTATCCAAATTATTATCCCCCTTACGCAATATTATCTTCGTTCTATTATACTATTTCTTATTCAGCTGAAAAGTTTATCTCATTTGTAACTTGACGCACAGCTCACAAGGCTTTAGAATAATTTCGCAATTCATCCTCGCGCCTGTAGCTCAATAGGATAGAGCAACGGACTTCTAATCCGTAGGTTGGGGGTTCGATTCCCTCCAGGCGCGCCATTTTCTTCGTTGAGCCAAAAATACAATTTTTACTTTCTTCATTTTTCCATTAAAAACCTCTGAGTCCGCTGCTGTTAGAAAGGGGTTTTTAAAATGGGAAAAACGCTAAAATTACTCACCGTTTTAACCTGGAAAGAATACTTTTCAGAATTTATCACTGTTAAGAAGGTCCAGGGCTTAAGGGAAAGAACCATCACCGATTATCAAAAAAACATCCACCGCTTTTTTAAAAGGTATCCGGGTTGTCTGGACGATTACCATCATTTATGCCATTGTGTTTTTGAATACTTCTCGGTTTCCAATATTTCACCCGCCACCTTTAACATTTGGAGGGCTTACCTCAAATCCTTCTTTTCTTATTTAGTCCAGGAGGGAGCTATTCCGAAAAACCCCATCAACTTTCCCAAGAGAAAGGATGAGGGAAAGGTCCGTAATGTTTCCAAAGAAGTATTAATTGAACTCTTAAAGCTCCCCAATAAAAAAACTTTTGCCGGTCTTCGAGACTATTGCCTTATCCTCTTAACTTTGGATACTGGAATACGTCCCCAGGAGGGGTTATTGCTTCTTCCCAAAGATATAAACCTTCCAGGCCTGGAAGTCACACCATCAGAAAGGAAATAGCCAAAACCAAAGCCACCCGTACCGTTCCCATTTCTCCCCTTACCGCTACCTACCTTCAAAAGTTAATGAAAGCTCGATTGATTACCTGGGGCGATACCGTCCCCGTTTTTTGTTCCTATGAAGGAAGGCCTCTTCTTGAAACTTCCTGGGCTTACCGGTTGAAACAATATAGTCATCAACTTGGTTCTTCCATTACCCCATATTCATTGCGTCATTCATTTGCTCTTTTGTATCTCCGTAATGGTGGGAATGCATTTACATTACAAAGGACCATGGACCATGCTGATTTGAACATGACCAAGAGGTATTTAGCGTTAAATGGGGAAGATTTAAAGAGAGAACATGAAGAGCAAGTCATCTGAATATGCTGGTACAAGAAAGAATAAGGAGATTAAGAATAATCTATTTGATGAATTTTTTTGTATTAATATAAATATCAAGAATCTCTCCAGCCAAAATTATTGATTGTAAATGCTTTCCAAATAAATACTTACTATCTAGATTTGATTCATAATCAGCTTTAATGCGAAACATTTTTAATCTTTTTAATTTTTGGCTGATTTCTTTTTCCTCTGGCCCATAATTAAGCAATTCATCGATAACTTGTTGATGGGAATTACGGGTTGTACAAATTACAAATCCATATTTTTGATTTAAAAAATCTCTACTTATACAAAAAACAGAATAATATGCCCTACTAATTGATGAACGTTGTTTTGATTCTGGGCATGGATTTGCTCTTCTATCCCCACCGAGTTCTTTTGCTAATAGATAATAATGTTTCCATTCAAAGCTCATATGAATTCAAGGTCAATATTGAAATATTTGAGCACGTTCTTATCAAGTTTACATAACCATGTTTTATCGATGCTATCAAGTTTTTTAATAGCACTTTCTGCTTTTTCATATTCAACTTGAATAAAAAGGTACAATTCCTTCCTATCAAAGCCTTCTGGGTCTGTAATTAATTCTAATATTAATTGCTCCTTGTAAAAATATTTTCTGATAACATTAAAGGCTTTCTTAAGAACAGGGTATAGGTTTTCATGTTGAGCTAGAAACCCTTTAATTAATTCGGAACCCCTAAAATTATACTCTTTTTCATGATTATAAATTTTTATTACTCTCCACTCGGCTTTTGTACTTTCAATATATTGACTTCCTATCATATCCATTAGATAAAAGCTAATACTATCAGAATCCATTTGCAATTGATGGAATTCACCTGAAAAATGTTGGCTTTTCCGGCTTATATAAGCAATTATTCTATCAACTTCAAACGGAATATTTGAAAAACTCTCTGTTGCTTGAAATATATAAGCATTGCTATCGGTTTTATAGCGACTCTCTGTTGCTTGAAATATATAAGCAATTATTCTATCAACTTCAAACGGAATATTTGAAAAACTCTCTGTTTGATTTTTTGGCAAATCTAATGTTTGTGTCATTTTTTTCAATAAAGCTTAATTGAAATATTTTGTGATAAAAAATAAAGACTTTGATAATTCTCTAGATATTCAAGTATTTTTGATAAATCCAAATTTATTAACTCATGATGAAAATTATAATGGTACCAAATTTGAAATGATGGTTTTCGTATCTGTTCAATTGAAAGCCTTAATAAGTAATCATTGTTTTTAGCATAGATAATGTTCCCATAATATAATTCATGGTCTTTTAATTCAATCGGTAAAAATTCTTGTAACTGTGAATTTGGTTCAATAACTGGAAATACTTCATTCGACGAATAGTTTTTCATCCAATCAAAATTTATACCCATAGCATTATAAGATAAGGTTGTAAATAATGATAAATATTTTTTGACGAAATGAATTATTGATTTTAGATTCTCGTCCTCATTGTTTTTAGATGTTATTTGGAGTCTTTGTATATCAACCATAACCGTAAATAAATCGTAATCAATGAACGAAAATCCAGGATTTTGAATGCTTTGTAATACATTTAGTTTTTCATTAAATAAAAGTTTTTCTCTCTGTATCATATCAGGGGTTATAAGGAGAGGGTTGTGAGGAGAAGCAATTAATACAATATCAGCACGGACAAAATTTGGTTCCATGTTTATTATCAACCCTCCTTATAAAATTACTTTTTTAATAATATCATATAAAAACAAATTGAGGAATATTTTTTATATCATTTTTATGTATGTGTCAAATAATGTTCGCAATTTACTCTTAACGAACACCGGAGACTCTTTTTAAACACAGAGATGACCTTACTTGAATGAAATGTCTTCTCTCTTTAAACAATTACTCGATTGATTCACCTCCTTTTTCAGCAAAATGAAGGATAAAAATAAAGAGAAAAATACGACCTTACTATTTGGTCAATTCTTTCTGTTATTTGAGTGAATAACTATTCATGAGTCGTCGGGCTGTGGATCCGTGGTCAACCCGCAGGGTTGTCCATCTATCCACAGCCTCTTTCTTTCTTTTTGTTTTCTTTTCTTTTTTCTTAGGCTATCTTTAGAAGCTCTGCTTGTTGCTCGGTAATCGCCTCAGAGCTGATATCCTTTTTACTCCTTATCCAGTCTTTTCGTATACTCAATGAGATAACTGGTGACCAACCGGAGAT
>JAAYUP010000263.1 GCA_012517635.1 Candidatus Atribacter alterifermentans | reverse complement strand
TGCATGGACCCCCCTCTTCCCTTGCAGTAGCCAGTTTCTTTACCATATAATTCGGCCATCATTTTCCGGAGGGATACTCCTTTGGCAATACAATGACCATGGCCACGATGAGTGCTGGCAATATAATCCCCAGGGTTCAATGCCAAGCAAACGCCTGTTGCGACAGCCTCTTCGCCGATATAACTATGAAGCCACCCCGGTAATTCATGGGCAGCAAATAGCTTAACCGCTTCCTCCTCAAAGATTCGGATTTTTTTCATGGTTATGAGAAAATCTCGGGCTAAATCTTTTTCGATCATAAACGTTATTCTCCTTTAATTGATATTGGTTTATTTCCTTTGTGGTACTTCATTTTTTAAAACCCCTCTTCAGAGGGGTTTTAAAAAATGATTACTGCTCAACCTGATCCTCTTCCGCTGAGGGTTGAGGGGAGAAAAATAAATAAAATTATAGAATAGTTCCTTCCCCCTCACCTCCACCTCTCCCACCAGGGGAGAGGAAAAAAATTAAGAAGGTAATAACGGGATTAGCGGTTCACGCTTCACCGTTCACGGTATTTTCAAGATAGAATGAGATGAGGTTTCTTATTTCCTGATTCCAAATTCTAATTCATTACGACCCTAAACCACCCGGATCACCACCGGATAAACGATATTATAAGCTTGTTTCACTGAAAGAACGTGGATTAAGCTCGGTGACTATTTGGAACTGTTGAACCACAAAATACTTTTCAACTTCAACTAAAATAAGCGCACAATTTGGAGAATCAGTGAATTCAACCAGCGAGGGGTGTTTAATGAGATGATGAAGAAGGAAAGGAGCCTTTTCATCCAAAGTAAGTTCCCGAGCATTTCCAAAAACGGTTATCGCAACTGTTCGAAAGAAGTCACTTTCCTGATTAGGCCGATTGTCAATAAGGAGGGAAACGCGTCGATTATTTATCAAATTGGTATATTTTCGAGTATAGCGGTTTGTCGCAAAAACTACCGAACGTAAATCATCAGTAGCTGAAAAATTGACTATACTACAGTGGGGATTGTCGCAATTGGAGGTGCCTAATACGGCCAAATTTTGAAATTGCATTAATTTTTTGATAACCGGTATAACCGATGAGTTTTCCATTTTTAATTCTTGAAATCCTATTGATTATTAGTCACTTTTTACTCATTTTAACATAACCAAACAAGTAAGATGGATATTTAGAGGAAAACCAAGTTTATGCTTTAACTGAATTCCCTATAAAAAAAGAAAAATGATATCTTATTCGGTTTTCGTCATTAAAATGCTCTTACACGCATTCTAATTTTTAAGAATTTTAGCAGCTCCTTGGTTGGCATTAAAATGAAACCAGAATATGCCAAACAAAAGTCCAGGCGAGGTGATCGATATTTTCCCAAACTTCACGGACTATTGTCTCATCTCCGGTGATTTGAGGAATTCTTTTTCTTTCTTCGTCCCAAGGGAGGAAAACTCCAGGGGTACGATCAGGTTTCAGAAAATGGGTTTCCATTCTATGACTCCTTTCCCTCAATACTGTCCATATTCTCGGGTAATGTCGGTGAGGGCTTGGATGCAATCAACCCGAGCATCGTTTTGAATAATAGCTCCAGCATCCATTATATACCCTCCATCTTGGGCAACACCATCAATTACTTTTTTACAATAAGCAATCACCTCTTCGGGTTCTCGATGGAAGAGATCATTAGGTATTCCACCACTTAGGCAAAACTTGTCTCCTAAAATTTGGTGGGCTAAAAATATATCACCTCGGTCAACATGGTAGATAATGCTACCAGCCGGTAACTCCCGAAAAGTTTCTAAATGTCGATCCCAGTTTCCTTCGGCGTAAAAAAGAACTTGAATTCCGTGTTTCCATATTTCTTCGATGATTGGTTTGAGAGTAGG
>JAAYUP010000262.1 GCA_012517635.1 Candidatus Atribacter alterifermentans | reverse complement strand
TGGGTCATTTTGTTGGAATACGTTCTGGACATAGTTTGAATCATCAGATGGTCAAATTGATAGCAAAGAAGGCGAGGTTATTCGATGAATAAAGACACAAGAGCGATTATTGAAAAGGGAGCTGTCATTGACGAAAATGTAAAAATTGGCCCCTATACCTTCATTGGGAAGGATGTAACCATCGGTGAGGGTACTACGATTGGAAGTGGGGTCATACTGGAGGGAAGGGTACATATTGGATCAAAATGTATGATAGGACATCATGCGGTGATTGGTACACCACCCCAAGACCTTTCTTATCAAGGTGAGGAAACAGAGATTTGGATAGGGGATGAAACGATTATTCGAGAATTTACTACGGTGCATCGAGCAACTGGAAAGGGGAATGAAACCCGAATCGGAAGAAAATGTTATATCATGTCTTATTGTCACATCGCTCATAATTGTCGAGTGGGGGATGAAGTAACCATGGCCAATAACGCTTCTTTAGCGGGCTATGTTGAAGTAAATGATATGGCAACCTTAAGTGGATTTGTTGGAGTTCACCAGTTCGTTCGAATTGGGAAACTTACCATGTTGGGTGGTTTATCGAAAATTGTTATGGATGTTCCTCCATTTTGTCTTGCTGATGGACATCCAGCCCGTCTTTACGGTCTCAATGTTGTAGGTTTAAAAAGGCGTGGTTACTCTAAAGAGGAGCGAGACCAAATAAAGAAGATCTATCAAATACTGTTTGAAAGACATGGGAATCTTTCAGAGCTTCTCGAAAGCATCCAGCGGGATTTTGCCGGTGAACATGTAGCAGAAATAACAAACTTTTTTTCCAAAGGTCGAAGAGGTGTCACTCGATTTATTAAAGAGAAATGGTTAAATGATGTTTATTAAAAAACTTTTGTTGGTTGCTGGAGAAGGAACGATCCCTTCAATAGTTTATCGAAATGCTTTAGAAAAAGAAATTGATGTCATTTGGTTCGGTTTTCGTTTTCTCAATTATAATCAGCAGGATATCCCCCATCATCTCATTGATGAATTTTCTATCAATACCCTTCTCAAAATCTTGGAAACCTATCAAACCAACTATTTATGCTTGGCGGGTAAAATTCCTCGTTCTTTTTTGTTTCAAAAAGATTTAATCAATGATGACATAAAACAATTAATGAGACAGTTACCTGGGTATCAGGACGATCAAGTATTAACTATCATTTTTCAAAAATTAAAACAACAAGGTATATACCTGATTTCACCCATTGAATTCATGAAAGACCATTTAACCCCATTAGGTAATTTGACCCATCGGGTTCCAAATGAAAATGAGTGGGATGATATATATTATGGGGTCAAAATTGCAAAATATTTGGCTGATAATGAAATAGGGCAAACTATCGTTTTAAAAAGAAAAGCAATACTTGCAGTTGAAGCTGCTGAAGGGACGAATGAAACCATTCAAAGAGGAGTTTTGTTTGGGAAGGGAAATGTTGTGGTGATTAAGGTTGCAAGAACTCAGCAAAATTTTATACAAGATATTCCTACGATAGGGACTGAAACCATTCTAACCCTGGGTTACAATGGTGGTGGGATTATTGCTGTTGAGCATGGAAAAACTCTCCTTCTCAATCGTGATGAAGTTATAGAAAAAGCCAATGGGCTAAAGGTTGGTATAGTTGGCATATCTGTAGCAAATCAATGAAAACACAAAAATCAGTTTTTATCTCAGCTGGAGAGATTTCGGGTGACTTTTATGCTGGTGAAATTATTAAACGTCTCAAGGAAAAATTTGATTTGGAGGTTTTTGCACTTGGCGGAGAATACGCTGTGCAAGCCGGGGCTCACTTAATTTACGATACGACTGCCATTGCAACTTTTGGTTTTTTAGAATTACTGACAACCTTCCATCAATGGAAGAGAGTATGGAATAAGACAAAAAAAATCCTCAAATACAGTCCTCCATCAGTGGTTATTCTCATTGATAATCCTGGTTTTAACCTGAGAATTGTTCGATTATGTCATCAAATTGGTATTCCAATTATTTATTTTATCCCTCCACAGGTATGGGTTTGGAGGCGACGGAGAGCAACGTTGCTTTCCCGATATGTTGACTGGATTTTAACAATTTTTCCTTGGGAGGATCATTATTTTAAAGGTGGCCAAGCTCAAGTGAAATGGGTTGGCCATCCGATTGCATCAAAAGTTCCTTATTTTAAGTTCTTTTCTTCAAATAAAGCAGCGAAGAAAATAGTATTTCTCCCAGGAAGTCGGAAAAAGGAAATTGATGAATACTTAAAAGTTATAAAAAAAGTTATTGCTCATTTTGTAAATCAGCATCGAGATTATGAGTTTTTTATAGTATTAGCCTGTGAGAGTTATAAAGAAAATGTAGAAAAGCAGTTGTTGGGATTACCAATTCATTTAAAGAAAAGAGAGGACCTCTACCAGGTTTTAGAAGGAAGTTCACTCAGTGTGAGTTGTTCTGGTACAATAACTTTGGAGGTTGCATTGATGGGTATCCCTCAGATTATTGTCTATCGGATATCGAATTTCACCTATTTTTTGGCTCGACTCTTATTAAAGAAGAGGTTCATTGGTTTACCAAATATTCTTCTGAATAGAGAGGTCTGTCCAGAATTAATTCAGAATGATTTTAACAGCGATAATCTAATACAAACTATTGAAAAAATGATAAATGATAATTGGAGGGAAAGTTCTGCCCAAAGAAATGCCCAAAATATAAGAAAAATTTTAACTTATGGAGATACCTACTCTCAAGTTGTTGGGGTGATTGAAAATTATCTTCGATGATCGACCGCTAGTCATGATAACCGTAAATGGTCCTGGAGAACTGTATTATTGGGTTAGGACTCTTTTAAACTCGATTATTGCCAATAGAGTGCCAATACAAATATGGATATTTTTAACACCTTGTCAATTTAGCACTGGATATGAGCAAAAAGTTCTTCAAGAGGATCATATTGTTACTAAAGTATTTTTGCCAAACGAGACCAAACAGATTTGCTGGGGAAAGAAGACCTTATCCTTTCCCCAACGGGGTTTAATCCTTTTTTTGGGCGGTGATATTTTTAATGCGGTCCTTCTTAAGAAAAAGAGCGGTTATCCCCTATGGGTTTACGGAAGTCATTTACGTTGGTCCAAGCATGTAGACCTTTATTTAGCCCGATTTCTTCGTGATTATGACCGATATCAGTTTCCTCAAAAGAAATTTATTGGAGATTTACTTTATTCCTATGTCATCCAAGAAAAGTCCACAGTAGAGAAGGGAGAGCAATGTTTTTATCAAGGTGAACCAAGAATCTTATTCCTACCTGGGAGTCGGTCGTTCGCATATGAGCACCTCATTCCTTTTTATAGAAAAATTGCCGACTTATTGCTTCCAATTTTTCCCAAATCTTCCTTTGCTCTGGGTTTTCCATCATATTATTCGGAAAAAGATGTTCCAAATGATGATGTGAATAGCATGAGAATCCCTTTTTATTTTGGTGTAACGTCTCAATTGATGTTCCAATCCGATGTGGCTGTTGCAGTTCCTGGGTCATCGAATTTGGAATTATTTTATCGGAAGAAGAAAACCTTAATCCTTTTACCTTTAGATTTTAATACCAAGAATATACCGTTGACTGGGATCCCCGAATTCATTGGAAAACTACCTGGAATGGGTCCAATAATGAAAAAAAAGATAATCAATTCATTGAATAAGAGAAAAAAGTGGATATCCTTGCCGAATATTTTAATGGAAAGAGAAGTATTTCCAGAATTACTGGGAAAAGTTATGCCTGAGGAAGCAGTCCACAAAATTGTTGATATGATTCAAAGTCCCCATTTCAATTACGAAATTCCCGAAAAGGATTTTCCGACAACAGCTGTTTCGGTTTTAACTCATTTAATTCAGGAGAAGATTTTATGATCAAAGGGAAAAGTTTCTTTCGATTGCTCAAATACCTGAAACCATATGGTGGGTTGGTATTTGGGGCTCTGTTTATGAGCATTTTAGGAGCTGGTATTAGCCTAATTTTTCCTTGGCTGGTCAAGATTATTATTGATCGCATTCTTATTCAAAAAAATATGTTGTTATTATTATACATAACTATTGGAATTGTTTTTATATTTTTTATTAAAGGACTTACTTCTTATATTCAGAATTTATGGGTTTCTAAAGCCGGTTTCCGCGTGATTACTAAACTCCGATCAGAATTATATCAGCACATTTATTCTCTATCGGCATCCTTTTTTCAAGAAAATCCAACCGGGGATATTATTTCCCGTATGACCAATGATGTAACAAATATCCAAAATCTTTTTTCTCATACATTTATTAATATTTTTATGGACCTCCTCATCCTGATTGGTTCCATAGGAGTCTGTTTTTACATTAACTGGAAACTCACCGCCCTTTCAATTGTGGTTTTCCCCTTAGTTGGATTAAGTATAGATTATTTAGGGAAGAAAATTCGAGGCGCCTCACATCTTTTACAATCGAAAACTGCCGTTTTAACTCAACTCATTGAACGTGCGGTTTTGGGTATTAAGATCATTCAATCTTATGTGAGTGGACACTATGAAGTTGAAAAGTTCGAAAAAGAGAACGAACTCAATTTTTATTTGGCAATGAAACAAGCCAGGGCCATAGCCCTCTTAACTCCTTTAGTTGAGTTGGTTTCATCAGTAGGTTTAACAATAATGATTTGGTTTGGAGGTCGGGAAGTTGTGTTCGGGAAACTCACTCCTGGAGGATTGGTTGCTTTTTTGGGGTATATTGCCACAGCAGCTGCTCCTCTTTCCCATTTTTCGAATGGTATTCAAGCTTTACAACAAAGTTTAGCCTCAGCTGAAAGAATATTTGAAATTCTGGATACGACTCCACAGATACATGACCTTAGTGAGGCGGTATCGATTAATAGCGTTAACCAGGGAATTAATTTAAAAAACATCAATTTTTCTTATGGGGGGGAAACCATATTGAAAAATTTTTCCCTCCAGATTGCTAAAGGGGAAAAGATAGGGAT
>JAAYUP010000261.1 GCA_012517635.1 Candidatus Atribacter alterifermentans | reverse complement strand
CAGCTTGGTTTTCATCAATCTGATAATCGGGTTGTCATTGAGAAACATTTGGGATACATTGAACAACTGGCAAAATGTGAGATAATAAAAATTGATGTTGACATTGTCAAACCAGGAGGCGCAGTGACTGGGCAAGTTGATGGAATAGATATCTTTTTAATGATCGAAGGTTTGGTGGATATTCGGCGGGAACTGCAGCGGTTAAATAAAAAGTATAAAGTTCTCAACGAGGATGCCGAAAGAATTCGAAAGTGCTTTGAAAAATCGGATTTCTTGGAAAAAGCTCCCCAAGAAGTGATTGAAAAAGATCAGGTTCGTTTAGAGAAGTTATTAAGCGAGGCACAACGTCTCGAGAAATTAATAGAGGGGATAATGAACCAATGAAGCAATTTCGCAAAAGACGTGACCCAGTTGAATTGATTATTCTTCTTCTTGGTGGTTTTTTAGTGGTGATGCTCGCTTTTTTTATGGCACGAGGTGATTTGGATGCTTATACCCAGCTTCTCCTTCAAGGAGGAGTTAAAGAAGAGACAACTCAAGTGGTAGAGAGACCTTTAGTTGGAACCGATTATCCTGAACGATCTGAAACAGCCACAACAATGAGTGAAAGTGAAGAGAGGTTGATAATTGAAGAGGAAAGAGAAGTAATTCAAGAAAGTGCACCCGGAACTGTTACTCCGGGAACTGTTTTAACAACTCCATCACCACCTCCAATCCAACCGAAACCAACACCGACATCGATTCCTCTCCAATCGGCACCACCACCGACCGGGAATTTTTATTTACAAGCGGGGGCATTTTCCAGCGAGGGTAATGCCAATAATATGGTGAATGCCCTTAGAGAGATGGGGTTTGGGGCAACCGTTGAAAAATCAGGGAATTTGTATAAAGTAAAAATTTACGGTTTTAAAAACAAACAGGAGGCATCAGAAGCGGTACAAAAAATCAAGTCGAAAGGATTTGATGCCTTTATCGGTCAATAAGGAGAGAGGTATTCCGATGACCCTACGTGAAATAAAGGACCTTTTACAGGCTGAAATATTAACTGGAGAGGAATTGCTGGATATTGAGCCGACCTCGATTTGCGGGAGCGATCTTTTGAGCGATGTTTTAGCTTTCACCAAAGAAAAATCACTTTTGCTCACTGGTCTTACCAATTCACAAGTGATTAGGACGGCTGAAATGAGCGATCTGATTGGTATCGTTTTTGTTCGGGGTAAAAAACCGGATAATGTGACCATTGAATTAGCAACCATTAAAAAAATACCCCTTTTGGCAACTCGGCTGCCCATGTTTGAATCCTGTGGGAAATTGTATCAAAGAGGAGCTCGGGGGTGTAGTGAAGTAAAGTAATGGATTCACATCATCAACCCCATATTGAAATCAAAAAGGAAATTACCGGAGGAGATTTTTCAACTGCTGGTGGAATATCCAGTGAACTGAAAAACATCCTCCAACAAGCTGGTTTGCCGCCGCAATTTGTCCGTCGGGTGGTTATTGCCACTTATGAAGCCGAGATGAATGTGGTGATTCATGCTTATCGGGGAACGTTTTCCACGTCAATTTATCCTGATCATGTTCAGGTGGTTCTTGAAGACGAAGGACCGGGGATCCCTGATATTGAATTAGCCTTTCAAGAAGGATTTTCAACTGCGCCAGCCCATATTCGAGAAATGGGTTTTGGAGCAGGGTATGGACTCTCGAATATGAAAAAGTGTTCAAATCAAATAGAAATTCAGACCCAGGTTGGGAAGGGAACCAAAGTTATGATGATTTTTTGGCTTGATCCAACCCGGGGAAATTCAACGGTTCCTGATAGCTGAGGAGCAATGAAATTGAATGAGGGGAAATACACACCCATTTTCTCAAATAAAAGAAAAGAGGGTAAAAGCATTGAATCCAGAAATTTTTCATTCAGTTCTTTTAGATGAAGAAAAATGTAAGGGCTGCACTCACTGTATCCGAAGATGTCCGACTGAGGCCATACGAGTGAAGCGGGGCAAAGCGCGTATCGATGAAGACCGCTGTATTGATTGTGGTGAATGTATTCGAACCTGTCCCAATCACGCTAAATACGGCCAAACTGATTCACTGGACTTGTTAAAAAATTTTCAATATACGATTGCTTTACCAGCTCCAGCTTTTTATGCTCAGTTTAAAGGAAATCTTTCCCTCAATAAAATATTGGGTGGCTTAGTGAAGCTGGGTTTTGATGGAGTGTTTGAAGTGGCCTGGGCAGCTGAAATTTTAGCTGATGAAATTGACCGGTACCTGAAAAAAACCAACCTTGCTCTTCCCATAATCTCATCAGCCTGTCCAGCAGTTGTCAGGTTTGTAGAAGTTCAATTTCCCTCACTCATTGATAATCTCCTTCCCCTCGATTCCCCCTTGGGTTTAGCGGCAAAAATTGCTCGAAAGCAAGCTATGGAAAAAGGTTATAAACCTGAAGAAATTGGGGTATTTTTCATTACTCCCTGTCCAGCGAAGGTCATGGAAGTCCGCCGTTCAACCGGAATCTTAGAAAGAATTGACGGTGCCATATCTATGTCGAGTATTTATCCTCGATTAATTAATGACATTGATAATCTTCCTGAAGAATCTTCGAGCCAACTCGCTTCCTGGAAAGGTATTGGTTGGGCTCGTTCGGGGGGAGAACAAGAATCCCTTGGCGAAGGGGAGTATATGGCGGTGGATGGAATTCATAATGTGATTTCGGTTTTTGAAAAGATAGAAATGGGAGAATTAAAAAAAGTAGTGTATTGTGAAGCCCAAGCCTGTGTAGGGGGCTGTATTGGAGGAGTCTTTGCCGTCCAAAATCCCTTTATTGCCAAAGTCAACGTGAACCATCTGATAAAAAAACATTCCGTACCATGTCCTCCTCAGGAACATCAGTTGGAAGAATGGAGGAAGGAGAGAATGTTCCAGCGAATTCTTCCTTATGAAATTCGGGATGTGTTGAAACTCGATAATGACTATCAAAAAGCAATTGAAAAATATCAGCAAATTGAGAAAATACTAGAAAGACTTCCTGCCCTTGATTGTGGGGCTTGTGGTTGTCCGACCTGTCGATCATTGGCTGAAGATATTGTGAGAGGGAAAGCTCAAGAAATTGATTGTCCTTTCCTATTACGGGAAAAATTATGTGAAGTGTCCAAAGAAATTTTTGAATTAGCCAGTCGTGTTCCTCAAACCATGAGCGAAGAAGGAGGAAAAAAGAAAATTGAAAGTCAGTGAGATTGTAAAACCGCTGGAAGCCGAAATTCTTTGTGAGGGTAACCTCAATGACAGTGAAATCATTGGAGGATATTGCAGCGATTTACTGAGCGATTGTATTGCCAATGCCAGTGAGGGGAGCGTCTGGGTGACTATTCACTCCCATCCCAATATCATAGCGGTTGCGGTGTTGGTGGGTATACCCTGCATAGTCATCAGTAATTTTCAAGAAGTTGATCCACAAACAATAGAAAAAGCCAAAAAAGAAAAAATTACCTTATTGCGTACTTCTTTAACCAGTTATCAGGCAGTGGAGGTGTTAACCAAGATTGGTATTCACGGAACCAAGAAACGTGCCTGAAAGGCGTTACCGTGCCGATCTTCATATTCACTCTGTTTTGTCTCCTTGCGCTGAACGGGATATGTTGCCTCATTGTATTATTTTGGAAGCTTTGGAAAAACATTTAGATATTATAGCTATTACTGACCATAACTCTTGCGAAAATGTTCAGGTCACCATGTCTTTAGGAGAACAATTTGGAATTTGGGTGATCCCCGGTATGGAGGTTGAAACCCGAGAAGAGATCCACTTTCTTACCTATTTTCCAAGCTATCCAAAAATTGTCTCATTCTATCAAGTGCTTCAACAATTTTTTCAACCAATTCCTCTCGATGAAAATCTGTGGGGAGAAGAGTGGGTGATTGATGCTGCTGGTCAGATCGTGGAAAAGAAAAAAAATCTTTTAACCTTTCCTCTTTCACTTAACATCGAAGAGCTCTATCAATTGGTAGTCATCCAGGATGGGATCATTATTCCATCTCATGTTGATCGAAGTGTTTATAGCATTATTGGGGTACTGGGTTTTCTTCCACCTCATCCGCCCTTTCCGGTTTTGGAAATTTCCTCGGCGTTATCAACAACCTATGCTCGTGAGAAGTTCAAGTTAGATAACTATCACTTGGTGCGTTTTTCTGATGCTCATGCTTTACCCCAAGTCGGGCTGGTTTTTACTGAATTCCGTATGGAACGACCCTGTTGGGTGGAGTTTAAAAAGGCAATTTATCAGGTGGATGGAAGAGATTTTTTCCCTCAAGAATAATTTGAGTATATTTCGCTGCTGAATTTTTTAAGCCCTCTTTTTCCCTTTTTTTTATTTTGAAAATACCGAAAAGAGAAAATAATTAACGTCATCCTGAGCGGTGCTTTCCCGCGTGAGGATCTCATCAACCCAATCCGTCATTGCGAGACCTCATTTTTTGAGGTCGTGGCAATCTCATTCCTAAAACAGTGAACCGTGAGCCGTGAATCGTAAGCAGAATAAAAAATAATCCCTCTTACCCTTCTTGCTAAAGGGGGAGATTGATTCTTATCGAGATAATATTGTTAACAGTCAAAAATAAATCTAATATTGAACCGGATTTGAAAAACAGCGGGCATGATAAATCAAGCCCCTACAAGAGATATAAAAATGCCGTCATCCCGAGGCTTCGTTTTTCGAAACCGTGAGGATCTCATCTTTTTGATTCTTTTTTTAAAAATATTTTAAAGGATGAGATTCTCACGTTGTCCGGTAAAAACATCGGACTCCTTAGAATGACAGAGTGGGCGGCAGAGATTGCCACGTCGTCCAACCAAAGAACGGTTGGGCTCGTCGCAATGACGTTTTTATATAGACATTTCACCCTCATCCTGACCTTCTCCCATCAAGGGAGAAGGAACTAAAAAATCTCCCCATCGCCCCCTCGCGTTTTCCCCTCAGAGTTTTCCGCTAATACTCCCCTTCGGCATTTCTTTTATCCAATGACTCCCACAAAAAAATTTAGAATCCCGAAAATTTTTAAAAAAATTTCAAAATATTTTTAAAAATGGCCTATTGCATTTACAAAAAGTGAGAAGAGTGGTATATTTGTGGTAAATTGTGGGGGGAAGTGGAGAAAAGTGGTTATCAGGAGGGGTCACATTGTTATTAGGGCAATATCGACACTCAGTTGATGACAAGGGAAGACTTATCATTCCCAATGAATTTAGAAAAGATTTATCCAACACCCTCTATGTTACCAAAGGTATAGAAAATTGTATCTTTGTTTTTTCTGAAACAACCTGGCAGGTTTTAGCTGAGAAAGTAGCATCTTTTCCGATGACAAAAAAGTCAGGGAGAGAGTTTGCCCGGATTTTTTTAGCCAATGCCAGTGAAGAAACCATAGATGCTCAAGGACGTATCACCATTCCCCGTCATTTAAGAGAATATGCAGGAATTGATAAAAAAGTGGTCACGGTTGGAGTTGGAGAAAGGATGGAAATATGGTCGGAATCGGTTTGGGAGCAATATGCATCAGAAGTGGAAGGAAAATATGAAAATATAACAGAAAACATCATGGATATGGGGATCTGAGGTGTTTCACTATCATCAACCGGTTATGGTTGCTGAGGTCATTCAGTACTTGATTACCGATCCCAATGGCGTTTATGTCGATGCGACGGTTGGTGGTGGGGGTCATGCTAAAGCAATTTTGGAGAAAACTTCGCCGCAGGCAGTTTTGGTTGGAATCGATCGTGACCGAGAAGCGATTGAAATTGCAGGTCAAGTTTTAGCCGAATTTGGGACCCGGGTGAAGTTAGTTCAAGGATCTTTTTCGAGAATAGCAGAAATACTTATTCAAGAAAATTTTGGAACGATTAATGGCATTTTATTTGACTTAGGAGTTTCATCTCGACAGTTGGATATATCAGAAAGAGGTTTTAGTTTTAGTCAGGATGGACCGCTGGATATGAGAATGGATCGAACCCAAAAGATGGATGCCTGCCAGGTTGTTAACAGCTTTTCTGAAAGAGAATTAGCTGATATTTTCTTTTATTATGGTGAAGAGCGTAAATCACGAAAAATTGCTCGAGCAATTGTGTTGGCTCGACAGCAAAAACCGATTACGACTACTGGTGAGTTGGAAAAAATTATTTGGAATTGTAATCCGGGTCGAAGAGGAGGCATTCACCCAGCAACTCGGGTTTTTATGGCTTTACGTATTTATGTGAATCAGGAATTAGACGAACTGTCGAAATCTTTGGAAAGTGTTGTCCAATGTATGAAAGAAGGAGCGCGTCTGGTGATTCTGAGCTATCATTCTCTTGAAGATCGAATCGTTAAAAACTTCTTTCGAAATCATGATCAGCTTGAAGTCATCAATCGGAAACCCATAATACCTTCTCAACAAGAAATACAATCGAATCCTCGTGCCCGAAGTGCTAAGATGAGGGTTGCTCAAAAGTTGATAAGAGAGGAGGGGACTCCAGTTTGAAAAATGGAGCGATATTTTTTTTAATATTTATGGTGAGCATGTCTTTTTTATATTTATCGCTGCAAGCCGAAATTGTTGAAAAAGGATTTATTTTGAGTTTAAAGAAAGAACGAATAGAAAACCTGATTGCCAATAAAGACCGCATTGAAATCGAAATTTCTCAGCTTTCATCTATGGACCGCATCAGAGAAATCGCTACGAATAAATTAGGAATGGTTTTACCCGAAAGAACTATTTTTCTCGCTGCTGCTGATCAAAAAGTTCAGCTCAAGGAGAGCGAAGCGGCTGTTGCAGAATATAGGAATGAAACGGGGCTGAAAAGATGAGTTCCAGAAGATTTGTCCATCGGGCAAATTTTCTGGTAATGATGTTTTTTTTGATTTTAGGATATATTGTTTTTCGGATGTTCGTTCTTCAGGTTGTTGAAGGAAACGAGTATCGGGAAAAAGCTAACATGGTTCGTTTCCGGATGGAAGACCTCCTCCCTTCCCGAGGGCAAATCTTGGATCGAAACGGTGAAATCCTGGCTCGCGACACTGAAGCCATATCAGTTTATTGTGTTCCAAGAATGATTGAAAACCCCGAAGACGCCGCTCAGAAAATTGCCCCATTGTTAGGGCTTAACGTGGAAGAAACTCGAGAAAAATTTGAAAGTCGAAAATCTTTCGTATGGTTAAAACGCCAAGTGCCTCTTCACCTCAAAGAAAACTTAGAAAAAGAAAAGATAATTGGTATCGAATGGAATAAGGAATATAAACGGTATTATCCCCATGCTCCCCACCTCAGTCACATTCTTGGGTTTGTGGGTATTGATCATCAAGGGTTGGAAGGGTTAGAATTTGCTTTAAATGAGGAATTAACTGGTAAGATGGGTTATATGACCTTTGAGCGAGATGGAACTGGCAAAGAGATTCCCGGAAGTTTGGTTTACTCCAATCCCCAATCTGGATACAATATCACTCTCACCATTGACCGAACCATTCAGTTCTATGTTGAAAAAGCTCTCGATGAAGCAATCGAAAGAACCAAAGCAAAGGCAGGTGTCGTGGTGGTCAATGACCCCAGAACCGGAGATATCTTAGCCATGGCTTCACGTCCTTCTTACGATAATAATCATTTTAATGATTACCCACCGGAAACTTGGAGAAACTTGGGAGTATCAATGCTTTTTGAACCTGGTTCTACCATAAAGCCTCTTATCATGGCTTCAGCCCTACAGGAAAATAAAGTTTATTTAGGAGAAAGTTTTTATTGTGGTGGTTCCATAATGGTGTATAATCATCGAGTGCGAGACATTAAGAGTCATGGGCAGGAAACACTCGAAGATATTCTGGTTAATTCCTGTAATGTGGGCACAATACAAATCGCCCAGCGACTGGGAGAAGAAACGTTATATCGCTATTTAAAAAATTTTGGGATCGGAGAATCCTGTGAGATCGGTCTAAATGGAGAAGAAATTGGTTTATTAAGAAAGCCTCGAAGCTGGTCGGCGCTATCGATCGGTGCTATTCCCATTGGTCAGGAGATGTTAGTCACCCCAATTCAACTTTTGCGATCGTTGTCAACAGTAGCCAACCGCGGAGTTCTTATGAAAACTCGGTTAGTGAAAAAAGTCACTCATGAAAATGGGCAAGTGGTTCGGGAAGTTCTTCCATCGCCTATTCGACGAGTTATCGATGAAGGAACTGCTGATTTGGTATTAAAGATGATGAAAAAAGTTGTCGATCAAGGAACGGGTAAAAAAGCCGCCATTCCTGGATATGCTATTGCGGGGAAAACCGGAACCGGACAAAAAATTGGAGAAGACGGTCGCTATGCCATCAATCGGTTTTATTCTTCATTTGTTGGATTTTTCCCAGTGCCGGAACCACATTTCGGAATATTGGTGGTTTTGGATGAAGCTCAGGGTGAATACTACGGAGGCGATATCGCAGCTCCGGTATTTCGTGAAATCGTTCAAAACATTATTCATTATGCTGGTATTATGCCGGAAAATGCCGAGGTAACAGTCTATTGATTCTAAGAGAATTATTTGATTTCAATGATTATCTCCATAAACAAATTCTTGATGGACAAACAGAAATCAGTGGATTGACTTTTGATTCTCGATTGGTTCGTCCGGGATATGTATTTTTTGCTTTTCCCGGAACCAATACCGATGGGCACCTTTTTATTGCAGATGCCGTTGAGAGGGGATCATCGGCTATTGTTTATTCTGATCCTCATTTTTCTTTTCCCACTCACTGGAAGGTTTCATGGATTCGAGTGGATGATGGGAGAAAGGCCATGGCTCAAGCTGCCGCTCGTTTCTTTGGACATCCCTCTCAGGAAATGAGGTTATTTGGTGTAACGGGAACCAACGGAAAAACCAGCACTTGTTTTTTTCTTCGTAATATGCTTGAAGAGAACGGTAGTGCCTGTGGTTTAATGACCACACCCAAAAATATCATTGGACCCGATATCTATGAAGCGATAAACACAACCGAGGAGTCCCTGCAAATCCAAGCCTGCTTGAGAATGATGCTGGATAAGGGCGTTCGCCAGGCGGTTTTAGAAGTTTCTTCTCATGGTCTGGCTTTGGGTCGGGTTGAGGGGTTGTTTTTTGATGCCGCAGTCGTTACCAATTTGGTTGCAGAGCACTTAGAGTTTCATAAAAGTTTTGAGCATTATTTTTCTAGCAAAAAAAAGCTCATTGAGATGGTCGAACAAAATAATCAAAAACCTTATCCTCGCCTAGTTGTTATAAACGGTGATGATGAAAACTGCCGAAAAATCGCTACCGGGAGCCATCTCCCTCTTCTCACTTTTGGTTTAAAGCCTGATAACGATGTGACGGCTGAAGAGATCATGTATTTTATCGATAGGACAAAAATGATCATCAAAACCCCATGGGGAAAAGAAGCTGCTCAACTTTTCCTCCCCGGCCATCATATGGTCTATAACGCATTAGCAGCGGCAGCTACCGCTTCTTACTTTGGAATAGCGACTGAAAAAATTGCACAAGCCCTTCAAATAACCCGTTGTATTCCGGGAAGGTGGGAAGTCGTCAATGCTGGCCAAGATTTTATGGTGATCGTTGATTTTGCTCACAACTGGCACGGATTGGAAAATACCCTTTCTTTTATTAAAAAGATGATTCACGGGAAAGTCATTACGGTTTTTGGTTGTGGTGGAGAACGGGATCGCAATAAACGACCGATGATGGGGCAGACAGTAGCTCGCTGGAGCGACGTCTGCATTGTGACCAGCGATAATCCCCGCCATGAAGAGCCTCAACAAACTGCTGAAGATGCTATGCAGGGTATTCATCAATGTAAAAAAGAGATTCCTGTGGTCTCTCACATTATACTTGACCGACGCGAAGCCATGGCGTATGCTTTTTCTCTGGCGCAAACCGGTGACGTGGTTTTTTTGGCCGGGAAAGGTCCAGAACGATATCAAGTTTATCATGATAAAATCATTCGTCACAATGATTACGACGTGGCATTAGAACTTTTAAAAGCGAGATATTTGAGATGATTACAAAACCAAATATTCTTTTTGCAACCGGAGCAAAAATAATTGTACCAGGGAAACAAGAAACATTTGATAAGGTTTTGATCGATAGCCGTCAAAATGCTGAACGAGGCTTATTTGTTGCCCTGAAAGGGAAAAAGACCGATGGTCATGCTTATTTGTATGACGCATGGGACCATGGAGCACGAGCTGCTCTGATCAGTCAAAAGGTTAATGCTCCCGAAGGTTTTGGTCTTTATTTGGTTCATGATACCGTTGAAGCTTTAAAAAATTTGGGGAAATTCTGCTCAAAAAACCTCGCTGGAAAAAAAATTGCCATTACTGGAACTGTCGGAAAAACAACCACTAAATTTTTTTTCCAGAAGATTCTCGGCAGCCGTTATCGAGTCACAGCCACTCCTTTTAGCTATAATACCAACATTGGAGTATCGACTTCTATTTGTAATTTTGATCCTCAAAGCGACTTTTTCATCATTGAGGCGGGAATCAATAAACGGGGTGAAATGAGTGAACTCGCCGAAATCATTGAGCCAGAATTAGTTGTATTTACTGCTTTTGGAAAAGGTCACTTAGAGGGTTTTGGTAATGTTGAAACGGTTATTCAGGAAAAAATTGTATTAGCTGAAAATGCCAAGATTATTTATTTAAATGGGGATAATCCTTATGCTTTAAAACTCAAAGAGGATTTTTCCAACGCCGGGAAGAAAGTTATCCTTTTTGGTCTTCAGAATCACATCACCTCACAACTTTCACTTCTGGATTACCATTTGAATCCATCGGAGGGAATGACCAGATTCCGTTGTCAGTGTGAGGGTCGGATCTCTCTCTTCCAAGTTCCGATTTTTTCACCAGAACTCATTATTTTATTACTACCAGTGCTTCATCAAGCTTTCCAACTCGGTATCGAAGAGGAGGAAATCCAAAAAGTTCTTCATGAAATTCTTTTACCGGAAGGGAGAGAAAAAATTTACCACGTTGGGGAAGGGTATTTAATCGACGATAGCTACAATGCCAATCCAATTTCTTTGCATAAGGCTCTCAATTTGTTGAAAAGGTTCAGTTATCAAGGGTACCAAACCTGGGTCGTTTTGGGAGATATGTTAGAGATGGGGAGTTTTTCCGAAGCAATTCATCAAGAAAGTATACGGTCTTTGGAAGAGCATAAGATTAAAAATGTCATTCTTTATGGGTCTATGATGCATGAAGCCGCTGAAAAGATATTGTCGAGAAATTCAGTGGATGGAGAGTATTATTTGGCTTCTTCTCACGAAGAAATCAAAAAAATTCTCCTTGATCAAATTCCTTTCCCCTTTTCTCGAGTTATTGTTTTGTTTAAAGGCTCAAGAGCTATGAAATTAGAAGAAGCCATCCCTACGGAGTGGATTGAGCATGAAACCTGGAATCATTCCCAATAATTTAGGCATAGCTTTTCTTCTTGCTTTTGGAATTGGAATGGTCTTTTTCCCACTTTTTATTCAGTGGCAGCATCAGCACCATCTTGGTCAAAAAATAAAAAAAGAGGGACCCAATCTTCATCTTCACAAAGAGAATACCCCCAGTATGGGCGGTATAATTATTTTTATGGCTATTTTGGTGGTATATGGAGTTGGAAGGCAGTACTGGTATGACAATCTCCTGCCGATTCTCCTCCTTGTAGGGTATACCTTTTTGGGATTGGTTGATGACTGGTATAAGAGTTATTTGGAGAAACCCTGGGGAATAAAAGCCCGTTATAAATTTTTGTTTCAAATTCTCTTTGCTGGTTTGATACTTTGGCTAGCTATGGATGGGATGCCGACTCAAGTCACCATCCCATTTTGCCGTTATGTGATTCCAATGTCTCGTCCGGTTTTTTTTGGGTACGGGATTTTTATTATCATTGCTACCTCCAATGCATTGAATATCGCCGATGGGTTAGACGGGTTAGCAGGAGGTTTGGGGATTCTCACCTTGCTTTTTTGGGGGTGGCTTTTATTTATCATGGGAAAAAGTCAGCTTTCCTGGCTGGCTTTTGGAGCAATTGGAGGATTAACGGCGTTTTTGTGGTTTAATGTATGGCCGGCAAGGATTTTCATGGGAGATTCCGGATCATTGGGCTTAGGCGCACTGATCGGTTTTATGGCACTTTTTTCTGGACAGTCACTTTTAATTATTTTTTCGGCATTGATGTTATTTATTGATACCCTTTCAGTGATATTACAGGTTTTTTCTTTTAAGATTTTGGGTCGGAGATTATTTTTAATGAGTCCAATCCATCATCATTTTGAATTGAAGGGCATGAAAGAAACTCAAATTACCGTACGCTTTTGGATCATACAGGCTATTGGGATTACAGTAGCTTGGTTAGGACGGGTTCAATAGGCATATGACGAATTTTTTAGTCGTGGGAATGGGAAAAACTGGGGAAAGCACCGCTCGTTTTTTACTGGATCGTGGTGAGAAGGTATTGGGATATGACGATTATAAAAAGCGGAACGATTTATCGCCGAACCTTCTCAATCATCCATCTTTTTCCCCGCTGAGACCGATTGACCTTTCCAAACTCAATTGGAGAAAGATCCAGGAATGCATTGTCAGTCCAGGTGTCCCTTCCATTCATCCCGTTCTAGCCAAATGTGAACAAGAGAGAATCCCAATCGTGAGCGAAGTAGAATTGGCTTGCCGTATGCTGCGTTTTCCTCTTATTGGTATAACTGGTTCCAATGGGAAGAGCACTACCGTTGCTCTCATTGGTCACATTCTGAATCAAGCAGGTTTATCGACTTTTATTGGAGGGAACTTTGGGACACCTTTAATTGATTCAATTTCCTTCCAATCCTCCTTTCAGTGGGGTGTAGTCGAACTCAGCAGCTTCCAGCTGGAGAGAATTGTGAAGGCAAGGTTTCAGATTGCTGGCATTCTCAATCTTGCGCTCAATCATTTGGATCGGCATAACTCGTTTAGGGATTATTTTATGCAAAAGCGGAATATTTTTATCAATCAGAAAAAAGACGACCTGGCAGTTGTCAACTTCTCCAATCCGAGCTGGCACACCCAGCTTTGTTCAATGATCAGAAGCTCGATCATTCCCATAACCTCTTTTGGTCAGTTACAAGAAGGTTTTTATTGGGAAAACTTAAAAATCGTTGAACGATTCGAAGGGGAGAAAAAAACGATTGACTGCCACCGTTGGAAGCTCCCCGGCAAGCATAATCGAGAGAATTTGCTATTTGCCACAGCAGTTTGCCGAGCAGTGGGGGTTCGGGTTGATCAGATAGAAACATTCCTTTCCAGTTTTCATGGTTTACAACATCGAATTCAAAAAGTTGCTGAAATCAATGGTATTCTATTCTATGATGATTCAAAATCGACAACACCAGCATCCACCTGTGCAGCGGTCAACTCCCTGAATGGACCCATTATTTTACTTTTGGGAGGAAGAAGTAAAATTAAAGATTTTTCTGAATTCACTCGGAATCTTTCTTCAGCTAAAATAAAAGTGGTTATCCTCTTTGGAGAAGACCGAGAACTCATTCATCATTTTTTACCAAAATCAATACCAACCTTTTTATTTCCCACTTTAGATGAAGCATTTGTAAAAGCCCGTTCTCTGGCAGTACCTGGTGATAGTATACTCTTGTCTCCATCTTGTACGAGCTGGGATCAATATAACAACTACCATGAAAGAGGTGAACACTTTATCCGTTTAATTTATGGAAACTCGTGAAGAATTTTTGAACCAATGGTCATCAGTCAATTCCAATGAAAATCATTTAAACCGCTGGTGGTGGGAAGTCGATCCCTATCTTTTTTGGGTAACGATACTCTTGCTCTGCATTGGCTTGATCATGGTTTTCAGCGCCAGTATGACCACCTCAATCATGTCTTATAGTGATTCCTATTATTTTTTTAAAAAGCAGATTGTGGGAGTCGCGTTATCTTTCTTTTTTTTCATCATTGCAACCTTTATTCGACTCGATTTCGTTCGGAAAATGAGTTCAAAACTACTCCTTCTTTCAGTGGTGATGCTCGCTCTGGTTTTCTTTCCATATATTGGTCGAATGGTAGGAGGGTCCTATCGATGGATAGATTTTGGTATCATGCGTTTTCAACCATCAGAATTAGCTAAATTGAGTTTAATCATTTATATGGCTGATGCTTTAGTAACCCACCGTCATCGAGCTCAAGATTTTTGGTATGGAGTGGTGCCTTTTCTTTTAGTGGTTGGAGTCATGGGTGTTTTAGTCATAATGGAACCCGATCTTGGCACGACTCTTTTTTTAGCTGGCATAACTTTCATTATGTTGTTTTTGGGAGGGCGAAAAATTGTTCACCTCCTCTATCCAATTTTTGCCGGGATTCCCGTCCTCCTCTTTTTGATTTTTGCCAGTGGAAACCAATATTGGAAAGCACGGCTTGAGGCTTTTGTTGATCCCTGGAAAGAACCATTAGGGAAGGGTTTTCAAATTATCCAGTCTTTGATTGCCATCGGTTCCGGAGGTTTATTTGGTCGAGGCTTAGGAGAGAGCAGGCAAAAATTTTTCTATCTTCCCGATCGACATACTGATTTTATTTTTGCCATTATCGGTGAAGAGTTAGGTTTTATAGGAACGATGGGGGTAGTTATTTTATTTTGCCTCTTTTTTTGGAGGGGATGGCAAATTGCAGTGCGATCAAGTGATGATTTTCAAGCCATGATGGCGATGGGAATAACACTGAGCATTATGATGCAGGTCATTGTCAATATGAGTGCCGTGCTTAAAATTCTTCCAATTTCTGGCGTCCCTTTACCTTTAGTGAGTTATGGAAACTCATCGATACTCATTACCATGATTGAAATTGGTTTGTTGTTCAATATTGCCCGACAATCAAAGGTGAATCATTTTGAATGAAATATTTATTGCTGCTGGTGGAACTGGTGGTCACATTTTTCCAGCGCTCAGTATTGCTGAACATTTGTCTCATGATTATCCAATCCGATTTGTTGGAACAAAAAGAGGGATGGAAAAAATTCTTGTTCCGGAAGCTGGTTTTTCGTTATCGTTTATTCGCGCACGTGGATGGAACCGAACCTCAGCTCTAGATTTTCTCCGTGCCTGTGGGGATAATATAATAGGGTTAGTGCAAAGTGGGTATCTTTTTATCAAGTTTCGTCCTCGAGCGGTTTTGGTTTTTGGAAGTTATGTCTCTTTGCTGGTTGCATTTTGGGCGAAACTGTTTCGGGTTCCAATTTTTGTGCAAGAACAGAATATCTCTCCCGGTTTTGCCAATCGGATTATATCCCGTTGGTCAAAAAAAACTTTTGTCCCAGTGAATGAAGCAGCCAAAGGCTTTCGAGATAGGAATCAAATTGTTGTAATCGGTAATCCCTTACGAGAAGAGGTGCTCGATTGGCAGGGAAGAGATAAAGAAGCGAAAGAGAAACTCGGTCTTGATCCTCAGAAGAAAACCCTGCTTATTATTGGGGGGAGCCGGGGTTCTCGCCTGATCAACCAAGTGTTTTGGCAGGTATTGCCTTTGATGGAAGAACTGAAGTTTCAAATCATTCATATCACTGGAGATGAATCTTATCAAGAAGCCAAGAAGACGACGGCACTTTATCCATTTCCCTATTTGATATATGAGTTTTTTCCAAACCCAGGAATTTTTTATGCGGCAGCTGATTTAGTCATTAGCCGTTCTGGTGCCAATGTCACCTATGAGTTATTTTGTTTTGGCCTTCCAGCTGTCCTGATACCATTTGGAGAAGCGACTGAAGGTCACCAATTCTTTAACGCTCAATGGTTGAGTGAAAAACAGCCGGTGGTTATTTTAAACGAAAAGAATCTTCAACCAGAAAGCTTAATTCAGGCGATTCGAAGCCTTTCAGGCCTTTCAACAAAAAAAATTAAAAAAAATGAAGAATTTCGATTTTCAGCAGCACGAATTGCTGGTATGATTGTCAAAGAGATCCGTAGGAGGAAATGAATTGAACGCTCATCTCGTCTCATTACCTAACGAACTCTATTTTATTGGAATTGGTGGCACTGGCATGAGTGCCTTGGCAACTATCGCTTTTGAAATGGGATACCAGGTTAGTGGTTCCGACATTTTTTTAGGAGAAAACACCTACCGACTTCAAGAAAAAGGTATTCCGGTTTTCATCGGTCATTCGAGGGAAAGAATTGAAAAAGTTCCTGCAGTGGTTATTTCTTCCGCAATCCCACCAGAAAATGTGGAACTCCAAGCAGCCATTCAGCGAAATATACCTATTATCCATCGGGGAGAGATGTTGGCTTTTTTTCTCAATCAGAAAAAGGGTATAGCTATTGCCGGAACCCACGGGAAAACTACAACGACATCGATGATATCGCTCTTACTAGAAGTTGCTGGTTTGGACCCGACTGTATTGGTAGGTGGAGAAGTAGAAGATATTGGGGGAAACGCTCGTTACGGGGATGGGGATTATTTTGTTTCGGAAGCTGACGAGAGTGATGGATCTTTTTTAAAACTCAATCCGTATTGTGCCGTTATCACCAATATCGAAGATGACCATTTGGAATATTACGGAAGCCAAGAAAATGAATTGAATGCTTTTGTTTCTTTTGCGAATGGAATAAAAGAAGGAGGTTTCTTAGTAGCCTGTGGAGATCATCCCAATGTGCAGATGATGTTCAACCAGCCTCTAAAAACCAAATTGGTTTCTTATGGCATGGTTAATGATAGAGTTGATATTCATGGATCGATGGTCGAAGAAAGGGCGGAAGGGTCATTATATCGAGTCACTTATCGGAATCGCGATTTAGGACCTTTTATATTAAATATTCCCGGGATTCATAATGTAATTAATTCCTTAGCCTGTATAGCCATTGGAGTCAAGCTTGGTATCGATAAAAAATTAATTGCCAATGCCTTAGAAATGTTTAGGGGAGTAAAGAGGCGTTATGAAAGGATTGGCTATATTGATGGAACCCTGGTTGTTGATGATTATGCTCACCATCCAACTGAAATGAGCGTGGTTTTAAAAACGGCGTTGAACCGAACCTTAGGAAAAGTTATTGTTATTTTCCAACCTCACCGGTATACCAGGACGAAGCGTCTTTATAAAGAAATGGCAGAAATACTGAAGAAAGCCCATCAAGTGATTCTCTTCCCCATTTATTCAGCGGGTGAAAAACCGATTGAAGGTATTACCTCTCATTTAATTTATGAAGAGATGAAGAAAACCGGTTATGATGGTGTTCATATGGTTTCAACAATTGATGAAGCTCTCCAGATCACTGAAAGCATGATAGGTCCAGGAAATATCCTTATTACCATGGGGGCTGGAGATGTATGGAAGGTTGCCGACAGTATGTTCAGGAAAAATGGAAATCAATTGAGAAAGAGTATGCCGGTTCTCCGGGTTTGATTATTACACCACAAGCTGAAATGAAATTTTACACGACCTGGAAAATTGGGGGTCGGGTTATCGCTTTAGTCGATGTTTTAAAAAGCACCATTCTCCCAAATTTTCTTTTAAAAATGAAAGACTTCAATTGTCCTTGGAAAATTTTAGGGAGAGGATCCAATATTCTGGTTCACGATAATGGTTTCCCAGGGGTGGTGGTTCGTCTCACAGGTGAATATGCCGAAATGAAATATCTCGGAAACGATCGTATTGAAAGTGGCGCTGGTGTTGCTCTTTCTCATTTAGTGAGTTT
>JAAYUP010000023.1 GCA_012517635.1 Candidatus Atribacter alterifermentans | reverse complement strand
TCTAATAAATCCCGATATTCTTTTTTGGTTATGGTTTCAGTATCGATTAACATGGTTTGGGGTGTAACATTTCCAATCCCAACCAAAGCTAAATCTATCTTCTCCGAAAGGGCTGCCTTAATAATACTATCTTTTAACATCGCATCCCGAGTTTTTTGATCTTTGGTAAATGCTGGAGCTGGTAAAAAATACACTTTGGCATGAAGTTTTTTTGCAATACTTCGAGATATTTCTGTAGCAACAATATTCGCTGAAATTCGACTTAACCCACCAATTAATTCAATTATTTTAATATTATAATCTCTATCTTCAAAGGTTTTTATGTATTGAACAAGCTCATAGAGAGTTCTTCCAGAAGCAACACCAATACTTAGGTTTGGTTGAATTAATTGATTTAAAAGATGAGCACCTTCCTCGGCAACGCTTTGAATAATATGGTCAGAGCGATCATTAAATACTTCTGTCACAACAGCCTTTTTGAGATTGAAAAATTCTTGTAGCCTTTTCTCCAAATTTCGAAGGTGATTATAGTCAGAATGATGTATCTTGATCTCTACAATTCCAATCTCTCGCGCTTTCCTTAAAAGTCGGGAACATTTTTGCCTGGATATTCCCAGCAACTTAGAAATATTGAGGATGGAAAGACCGTTCCCGTAATAGAGTTGAGCTGCTTTTGTCATTAATTTTTTTTCAGATTGTTCATTAATTGTCATCATGAAGGAATAACATTTGTTATATTACATATGTTATTGTTATATAGATTAGAAAAGAACATATTGCTTGTCAAGGGAATTATTAAATTTAAATATTTTTATATTTTTATAAAATATTTTTAAACTTGGGTATTGGATTCTCAAACAAGAAAATAATAATAAAGTTTGACGATTAACTATGTGAAATTATTTTCTTCGTGCTTTCTAATGCCTCACGAGCATACTTTTCTGGTTGACTTCCCCATAGTTCGACAGTCAAATAACCGTCATAACCAATTTCTTTTAAAGACTGATAAAAGGAGATTAAATCCACATCACCTTTTCCAGGAACCGTTCGAGCTTCTGGTGCTCCAATTAAACAATCTTCAAAATGAACATGAACTAAATCTTTTCTAAATAACTTCACGACATCAACAATATTTTCTCCACCGTAAAAAGCATGAGATGAATCCAAAACTAACTTTACCTGATCCGACTGGCAATCTTTCATAAAATCAATAGCTTGCCATGAAGTTGTTACTAAGTTTGACCAAAGAGTATTGACAAACTCGATACCGATAAATACTCCTAATTCTTCAGCTCGTTTAATCCCAGGTTGTAATTGTTCAAGAGATCGATTCCAAGCTTCTCTCCAAGTTGTTCCATAAACCACCACGCCTGGAACGACGACTAATACTTTAGATTCTAAATCAGCACACAACTCGACACATTGAATGAGGTAATTAGTAGCAGCTTCTCGCTCAGCTTTGAGAGGACTCGAAAAATTTAATCCAAAATAATATCCACTAATTGCTGGAACTTCTAAATGACATTCTTTGACCAATTTTTTTATAGCAACTCGATGTTCTTTACTAATATCATATGGCCAAACATGAGGCCGTGCAGCATCAAGTTCTATTCCATCATATCCTAGCCTTGCTGTCCGTTTTATGGCTTCTTCAACTAAATAGGTTGGTACCCAACCACCATGAGGACCAAAAGCATAGGCATGCAAACAGATTTTCATATTCATAGTCCCCCTCTTTATAAATAAAAAAATGACATTCAAACCTTTTTATCACACAATGACTTGCTTACCAAAATTTAATTCTGCCCATAGGTCGCATCCTTACCGTGTTTCCTCAAATAACGTTTTTCTAATAAACTTTTTGGTATACTTTGAATTTCTGGATTGATTTGTATGGTAAACAATGCCATGCGAGCCAACTCTTCAAGAACGACTGCATTAAAAACTGCTTGGTGACAATCTTTCCCCCAAGAGAATGGTCCATGACTGGCCACCAACACTCCGGGAACATCAAGAGGTTTTTTGGTTGCAAAACATTCGGCAATCACTTTTCCGGTTTCTCCTTCAAAAGATTCTTCAACCTCTTGTTCGGTAAGTGGCCTGGTACAAGGGACCTCGCCAAAAAAATAATCGGCATGAGTTCCACCGAAACATGGAATACTCTTTTGCGCCTGAGCCCAAGCCGTTGCATAAACTGAATGAGTATGAACAATCCCACCCAGTTCGGGAAAATTTTTATATAAATCCAGATGAATCTTGGTGTCGACCGAAGGTCGCAAATTTCCCTCAATGACTTGACCATTAAGGTCAACAACCACCATCATTTCTGGGGTAAGCTTTTCATATGGAACACCACTGGGCTTAATAATGACGAATTTTGTTTCCTGATCTATTTCACTGGCATTTCCCCAAGTATAGATCACCAAACCCTTTTTCTGAAGCTCAATATTCGCATCATACACCTTTTTTTTCAAATTCTTTAACATAAATCCACCTTGCTTTCTCAATAACAATCTTTTATTTTTTATAGTTGATCAATTGTGAGGCAGTCAGGTCATCGGTAATTAAAGCTTGAATAAATTTACCATTGAGCGCTCCCAGAATAGGAAAAAACTTATTCTTTCCCCCAGCAACTCCAATAACCAAGGGTATTTTTTGTAAATCTTGAAGACGAATACTGATTCTTCTTTTATCAGCTAAGGTTTCAACTATAGCTCCTGTTTCATCATAAAAATTACCACAAATATTCCCGACGACTTTTTTCTTTCGTAATTCTTCGATTTCATAATCATATAGATCTCCAGTATCAAGAAGAGTTGAAGACTCCAAAACCCCTCCAATCCCTACCAAAGCAATATCAACTTTCTTTGACATGTCAAGAACCTTAGAAATACCTTCATTGTTCAAAATTGCATCTCGAGTGGTTTGGTCTTTAGCAAAAGCTGGAGCCATCAGATAAACAACCTGACCATCAAAATTTTCAGCAATCCGTCGGGCTAGTTCAACCGCCATAATATCTCCTTTTAGTTTTCCATAGCCACCCATAATTTGAATAACTCTTAAACCTGTTATTTTTTTAGGGGTGAGATAGTTAATTATTTCAAATATGGTTTTTCCATAAGCCACTCCCAAAGCAGAATAGGGCTCTAAACGGTTTTTCAAATAAGACGCTGCGACTTGGGCAACTCTTTTTAAAAGTATTTTGTCATTTTCTTGAAACGATACTGCAATCCTCACTTCCTTTAAACCAAATTTTTCCTTAAGCTGAATTTCATTTTCCAATACTTTACCTGATGATTCTATAATTTTAATTTGAACTATTCCTTCTTCTTTAGCTTTTTTAAGCACTCTCCAAACTTTTTGGGGAGAAAGGCCAATAATTTCTCCAATCTGATCTTGAGTTAAGTCTTCATAATAATATAATTTAGCTACTTCTTGCATCAGATCCTGATGAAAGGTATCAGGTTTCATTTCTTATCCTTTCATTAACTTTTTAACCCCATTCATAATATCTTCCACTTGAGGCACTAATTGTTTTTCTAAACGAGGATTATAGGGCGGTGGCATTTCAAGGCCCCCTAAGCGCATGATAGGAGAATCAAGGTCATCAAAACATTTCTCTCCTATAAATGCTGCCACCTCAGCACCGAACCCTCCTAATTGAGGAGCTTCATAAACCACCAATGCTCGATGGGTCTTTCGTATTGATTGGGCTATGGCTTCAGTATCAAGTGGACGAAGAGTACGCAGATCTAAAACCTCTATATCAATCCCTTCTTGAGCTAAATTTTCTGCTGCTTGTAAACTTTTAGGTATGATATTGGAATAGCCAATAACAGTGAGATCGGTTCCGGTTCTTTTAACATCGGCTTTTCCTATTGGAATGAAATATTCTTCTTCGGGAACCATTCCCTTGGTTTTATATAATAATTTATGCTCTAAAAAAATTACTGGATTATCATCTCGTATAGCACTTTTTAAAAGCCCTTTGGCATCAGCAGGGTTTGATGGTAAAACCACTTTTAATCCCGGTACGTGAGCATACCAGGCTTCCTGGCTTTGAGAATGTTGAGCGGCTGCTCCTGTTCCCGAACCAATGGGTGCCCTAACCACCATTGGTACCTTTGCTTTTCCGCCAAACATAAAACGAATTTTTGCTGCCTGGTTCACCAATTGATCCATACCAATGGCTATAAAATCTGAAAATTGAATTTCGGCGACTGTTCGCATTCCCACCAAAGAAGCCCCGGCGGCAGCACCAATTATGGCTGCTTCCGAAATTGGAGTATCAATAATCCGCTCTGGACCAAACTCTTCATATAAACCAAGGGTTACGGCAAATGCTCCACCATAAATACCAATATCTTCCCCCATTAATAAGACTCGAGGATCATTTTTTAGTTCTTCACGCAATGCTTCCCGGATGGCTTCAGAATAAGTAATCACTCGATCAGGCATAAACCATCCTCCTAACTGCTTCTAAATCTGGCTCGGGACTTTGCTCGGCAAATTGAACCGACTCCTGGATAAGCTTTTCAACTTCAGCATCGATGTTTCCTAAAATATCTTCTTTAATACCTTCATCGTTGATGAGATACTGGCGAAACGATTGAATAGGACAACGAGCTTTCCAGCTCTTTATCTCTTCTTTAGTCCGATAAACATTTTTATCGCTTTTGGAATGACCTTTCCAGCGATAGGTCTTCGCTTCAATAAGAGTTGGTCCTTTCCCTTCCCGAGCTCGTTCAACAGCCAGGCTTACTGCTTCATATACCTCAAGGACCTTATTTCCGTTGATAGTCACTCCCGGAATCCCATAAGCCTTGGAACGTTCGGAGATATCATCAATTGCTACAGAATATTTAACCGAAGTTGACATGGCATATTGATTATTTTCACATAAATACACTACTGGAAGTTTGAAAGCAGCTCCCATATTTATCGATTCATGGAAAGTACCAGTATTTGAGGCCCCGTCTCCGAAAAAACAGATAACAACTTTCCCATTTTTTTGCAGCTTACACCCTAATGCCGCACCGGTAGCAATAGGAATACCACCACCTACCACACCGTTGGCTCCTAAATTTCCCTTTTCTACATCGGCAATATGCATCGAACCTCCAACTCCATGGCAATATCCAGTGTCTTTGGCCATTAATTCTGCCATCATTCGTTTTACATCGGCTCCCTTTGCAATACAATGCCCATGGCCTCGATGAGTAGAGGTAATAAAATCGTCAGGCTTCAAAGCGGAGCAAGCGCCAACCGCTACCGCCTCTTCACCAACATAAAGATGGAAAGTCCCAAAAATCTTTCCTTCAATATATAACAATTCGGCCTGTTCTTCGAATAAGCGAATTGTAATCATCTGCCGGTACATATCTAATTTTTTATCAAGAGTAAGCAAACTGAAATAGACCTCCTTTTCTACCATGAAAATACCGTGAACCGTGAAGTGTGAACCGTGAACAGTTTAAAAACCACCCTCATCCTCACCTTCTCCCATCAAGGGAGAAGGAACCAAAATCTCGCGCCCCCTCACCCCCTCGGCGTCTTTCGCCAATATTCCCTCGCCCCTTCGTGGGAGAGGTGTAGGTGAGGGGGACTATTTTCATCTTTATCTGGTGCTGCGAACGTAGCATGAAGTTCTTTTCTTTTATTAAGACCTTTTAGGGGAGATATATTCATTACAAATTGAGAAATTTCTCATTATCATTTTCTCAATACCTTATAATTAATTTATATCGAATATTTTTTCATCTGTCAAATGATAAAATGAACATTTTTAAAAAATAAAAATATGAGGAAAAAGCGAGAAAAGACTTTATGGTTTGGGGTGTATTCATAACAACATTATAAAGATTGATATTTACCCCTGAGTCCGGGCAAATTAAATTGGAAAAAGAGCTGGGAATTTCTCTCCATCAGCTTAATGATTATCTCCAATTTCTTAAAGTAACAAGGCAATGAAAATTTCCATCATTTTGATTGTCTCAAAATTGTTCGAGTAGCCATTATATCAACACCTTCTCCCAAACAATTGGTTGCTATAACTTGACCAACATAAACTGGTGCTTCAACTTCTATAGTCGAAAGAAATTGAATTAATTCTAAAACACGTCGTAGGGGAAAGGGGTTTTTGGTTCGAACTGGAAGCCGCCGGATTTCCCCGTTCAGAACAACAACTGTTGTTGTCACCGTTCTTTTTGGATTAAGTATTTCATCTTGTGCGTACTGACTTCCCCGTTTGCATTTTGCACCAGTAACCACTATTTTTTCTCCATCTTTTTCAACTCGGAGAGAACATCCCATAGGACAGGAAGTACAAATAAGTTGTTTAGATTCCTTCGATTGAGCTTCCGACAATTTCAACAATGATTTCTCCTCCTTCTTCAGGCCAATGTATATTTTTAAGGTCATAGCGAACCATCTCACTGGGGCGACAGACGGCTACTCTTTTTTGATCAAATACCTTTCCTTGAGTTCTAAATTGAACTTTCCCATCACGAAAACTTTGTTCAGGACGAATAAATAACCAACCATCATCAACTTGTCGAATTCGTTGTGGGACAACTAAACCCACACCTGCGCCTGGTGTTAATTGATATTTTATTGGTTTTTTAAATCTATTTTCAGCTGCTGATCGACCGGCTTTTTCCGACACTAAAGTAACATAATCAACTAAATCGAAAACTGATGCGACATTTCCACAGGCATATATTCCATCAAGGTCAGTAGAGAAATTTTCATCAACAAAAGGCCCACGGCTAAAATGACATAGTGGGATACCAGCTTTTCGAGATATTTCATTCTCCGGAAGAAGCCCTACCGAAAGAAGAAGGGTGTCACAGCTTACCAATCTTTCTGTTCCCGATATTGTTTGCCAAGAATGATCAACTCGACTTATTTCCACTCCCTCAACTCGTTCTTTACCAAAAACATTCGTTACCGTGTGAGAAAGTAAAAGAGGAAGCTCAAAGTCAAGTAAACACTGCACATAATTCCGGATAAGGCCGCTTAACGAAGGCCGTATTTCTATCACCGCTTCTACTTTAACACCCTCAAGGGTTAGCCTGCGAGCCATAATTAAACCAATATCCCCTGATCCTAAAATAACCACTTTCTTACCCGGTAAATAGCCTTCTATGTTGACCAGATATTGAGCTAAACCCGCGGTATAAATTCCAGCTGGACGAGATCCAGGGATAAAAATCATCCCTCTGGTTTTTTCCCGACATCCCATGCTGAGTATGATCGATTCACTATAGAATTCCCATACACCTTTTGGGTTAACCGCTGTTATTTTTTTATTTGGTGTAAGGTTAAGTACGGTTGTTTCGGTCAACACCTCTACTGAGGTTTTGGTTATTTGATCAATATATCGCGCCGCATATTCAGGACCAGTCAGTTCTTCTCCAAATACTTGCAAACCAAAACCTGGATGAATACACTGATTTAATATTCCACCTAAGTAATTGTTTCTTTCTAAGAGAAATATTTTCCGAGCACCATGGTTCCAAGCAGATAGTGCTGATGCCATACCTGCAGGCCCTCCCCCAATAACGACTACATCGCAATCAATGTGGTGTGGCATGAGCATTAACCACCTTTTTCGTTTCACCAACAAAGAGATTTGAATTTTTACCTGATTTTAATAAGTCTTGAATACCGATATTTAATTGATTCATAACAATAGAAGGAAGATGCATTTGGCAAAAACTACCTTGGCAGCGTCCAGCGGTAACTCTGATTCTTCGTTTTAAACCATCCATGGTTCGAGCCGGAGGGTTCATATTTAAGGCATGCTTAACTTCCGCCAATGTAACTTCTTCGCACCGGCAGACAATGTGACCCCAATCGGGATTTTGGGCAATCAATTCCTCACGTTTTTTCCAATCACAATCGTGAAATACTG
>JAAYUP010000260.1 GCA_012517635.1 Candidatus Atribacter alterifermentans | reverse complement strand
TAAAAGTTCTTTTTTCTAATCCTCCGGTCTTAGAGTTCCTCAGAATCCGTGGTGATTATTATATTAAATGATGCGTCCTCTTTTGTCAAATTTTAAGAGGGGAGTAAAAGGGTATTGGTTAAGCGATTTTAAAAAACGAAGCATTCATTTTTGCTTGAAATGACAAGAAAATTTTAAAAAGAAAAAAGAATTTTACTTTTTTGATCGACTGAACCAAATCCTTAATCCTTAAGAAAAGTTCGAATTATTTTTTTATAGGAATTGTCGAGCTTCTTATTATCAACTTGGGTTGGATAACGATTAATTTTTTCCTAATTTTTTTATTTTCGATGAGTTTCAAGAGGAGATGGACTCCTTCTTTTGTCATTTCATCAAAAGGCTGAGCTACTGTCGTTAAAGGTGGTGAAAATACTTCGGAAAGAGGGATATTATCCAAACCAACAATGGAAATATCTTCAGGAATGGATAAGCCTTTTTCTTTTGCTTTTTGAATTGCCCCAAAAGCCATTATATCATTCATTATAAAAATGGCGGTTGGGTACTCATCGAGGGGGAAAGCCAAGAGATTTTCCATGGCTTTTCTTCCACCTTCAATTTTAAAATCACCTTCTTGAATAAATTCTTTTCTTATTTTTAAATCTTTTTTTCCTAATGTATCCAAAAAACCGGAAAGCCTCTCTCGGCAAATTTTAATCTTTAATGGTCCAGAAATACAGGCAAATTTCTGATGTCCTAATTCTAAAAGATGAGAAGCGGCTAAAACACCGGCTGCATAATTATCCAATTTTATGGTTGGAGCTTCTTCAACTTCCATGGTTCTATCTAAGACTATATAAGGAACCTTTGATAACTGGGAAGTTTTAAAGAGCAAGCTTTCGTCAGATACTCGAGAAAAAATTATTCCTTCCACTTGACGTTGAAGAAGAATTTCCAGGTAAGTTTTTTCCTTTTCAGCATCGTCATCAGTATTACAAATAATGAGGTTATAACCTCGTTTGGAAGCTATTTCTTCAGTATGTTTGGCAATTATAGCAAAAACAGAATTTCTAATATCTGGCACTAAAAGTCCAAGTAACTTTGATTGTTGACTACGCAAACTCCGCGCCAAGAGGTTGGGTTGATAATTAAGTAAACGAACAGCTTCCCAAACCTTATTAGCACTTTCTTTACTAACTGATCCTTTGTTGTTTATTACTCGAGAAACGGTGGTGATTGATACCCCTGCTAAACGAGCTACTTCTTTAATCGAGGGCATTTTTTGTCTCCTCTATTTGAAAACGTTTTTTATAATATATAACTATATTCAAAATAATATAACATAACTTAATTATTGACAAACAAAATTAAATTTGTTAACGTTTTCTATACATTCATCTTGAAAAGTGAATAAATTTTTTAGTTTAAAATATTATCAATCCATGAATTACAAGATATGGAGAAGATAAGAATTAAATATAAAAAATAAAAGCAAGTCAAAGGCTTCACTTCCTACAACAACTCCAACGGGAAGTCTAATTTGAAAAACAGAAAGAAACCATAAAAGTTAAGAAGCGATAGGATATTAAGGTTTTCTTTTTTTAAAAGCAAGAAAAAGGTATATAACTGACAAATCAGATAGTAGTTTAAACCAATAGATGGTTCCAGATAGGGATGAAAATAGTTTTTTATATTCGTCATTTCTAAAAGAGTAACGACTTTTGGTTGGACATCGT
>JAAYUP010000022.1 GCA_012517635.1 Candidatus Atribacter alterifermentans | reverse complement strand
GACTCGAAAAATGCTAAGCCAATGGTATCTTAAAATTACCCAATATGCTGAATCTTTGCTCAATGATATCAATACTCTTGGAGAATGGCCGGAACGAGTCCTTACTATGCAGAGGAATTGGATTGGCCGGAGCGAAGGAGCTTATATTGATTTTTCCCTTCCGGATTTAAATAAAACAATTAGAGTATTTACTACTCGACCCGATACGGTTTTTGGAGTAACTTTTTTTGTATTAGCTCCTGAACATCCATTGGTTGATGAGTTGATCGCAGGAACCCCCTATCAGGATAAAGTTATTGATTATCGAGAAAAAATTTCACGAAAAAGTGATATCGACCGCCTGTCAGAAACCTTGGACAAGGAAGGGATGTATATCGGCAAGGAAGTCGTGAACCCAATTAATGGAGAGAAGATTCCAATCTGGATTGCCGACTATGTCCTTCTCGAGTATGGTACTGGTGCAGTTATGGCGGTTCCCGCTCATGATGAACGTGATTACCAATTTGCTGTAAAGTATAATTTACCAATTCGCCAAGTGATTCGACCCCCTCAGCTTGATAACAATCAGAAATGTTATACTGGTTCAGGAATGATGATTCATTCAGGGAAGTTTAATGGTTTATTTTCAGAAGATGGGAAAAGAAAAATCATCTCTTATATGGAAGAAAAGGGAATTGGTAAGGGGGCGGTTTCCTATCGCTTAAGGGATTGGTTGATTTCTCGTCAAAGATATTGGGGAGCTCCTATTCCAATTTTATACTGCGATCGATGTGGTGAAATACCAGTTCCAGAAAAGGACCTTCCAGTATTGCTTCCTTATAATGTTGATTTCCAACCCGGTGGTCCTTCACCGTTAGCTCGATGTGCCGAGTTTGTTAATACCATTTGTCCAATTTGTGGTGGTCCAGCTAAACGAGAAACGGATACCATGGATACCTTTATGTGCTCTTCCTGGTATTTTCTCCGTTATTGTTCACCCTGGTCTGACAAAGTCCCTTTTAAAAAATCCGACGTTGATTACTGGATGCCAGTCAATCAGTATATTGGTGGAGTTGAACACGCTATCCTCCATCTTCTATATTCACGCTTTTTTATTAAAGTATTGAAAGATCTGGGAATGGTTAACTTTTCCGAACCGTTTATAAATTTATTTGCCCAGGGGATGGTAACGAAGGGCGGAGTCAAGATGTCAAAATCGAAGGGAAACGTGGTGAGCCCCCGAGATATCATCCAAGAATTTGGAGCTGATACCGTTCGAATCTTTATTCTGTTTGCTGGACCTCCAGAATTGGATATGGAATGGTCAGATCGAGGTGTCGAAGGAGCTCACCGGTTTCTTAACCGGGTGTGGAGAACAGTAACCGATATTATTCGGTGTCAGGAAAATAAACAAGTCAAACCTGACTATGAGAAAATTGTCGCCTTGGAGCGAATGATCCACCGGACGATTTTGAAAGTAGATACCGATATTCGTGAACGTTTCCACTTCAACACGGCAATCAGTTCATTGATGGAATTATTAAATGAAATTATCGATGATTACCAAGTTTTTTCAGAGAAGGGTATTCATCCCCAGGAAAAGGAAATTTTAACCGAGGCAGCTAAAACCTTGATATCACTGCTTAATCCCTTTGCACCTCATCTAACTGAAGAACTCTGGAGAGCTTTGGGAGAAGCATCCTTTTTATCGACTTCTGAATGGCTAACCCACGATGAAAAGAAATTAGCCGAAAATCAGGTTGAAGTTGTTATTCAAATCAATGGGAAAGTAAGAAGCAAAGTTACTGTGTCTGCTAATACCGATGAAAAAGAGGTTTTACAATTAGCCCTGATGGATGAAAAAGTTCAAACATGGATAGAACAAAAAACCTTGGTTAAACATATTTTTGTACCGGATAAGCTACTGAATCTGGTTGTCCGTTAAACCGACTTACTTCAAAAGTTCTATTTCCATTTTATAATTTTTTAAATATAATATAAACTATCGAATAAAATTTGTATTACATAATGAATATAAAATAAAACTTGTCAAATCTTAAAAATTTATACTGTGAAAAACTAAAATCTCAAATTCGACTGTTTTAAAGTAAGAACGATGATATTTTCTCGTCAAGAAAAAATTGTTTTTATTATCTTAGCATCAATATTGGTGTTTTGCATTGGGTTTGTGTTTTATAAAAGCTGGGTGGTTTCAGAACCGGATACAATTTCGAACGAGAATCAATCAGAGAGCTATATTGTTCAAATCTCGGGTGAAGTATTAAAACCAGGAGTGTACCAAGTAGAGGAGGGCACTCGCCTTTACCAGCTCATTGAGCTTTCTGGTGGAGTGACTCCTCAGGCTGACCTTTCAGGTTTAAATCTGGCAGCGCCAGTTCATGATGGAATCCGAATCAATATTCCAAGTCGGAATGTCAATGATAACCACCTTGAAAACGACCAATTATCTTTATATAAATCGATACCATTGTCTGGGGAAACGGAAAGTCATGGATCCTCTAACCTCGTTGTTCAAATCAACACGGCATCCCTTGAGGAACTCAAAAAGCTTCCCGGAATTGGTGATGTAATTGCCCAAAGGATAATTGAGTACCGCCAAACCCATGGTCCCTTTCATTCAGTTGAAGAACTTCTAAATGTAAAAGGAATTGGTGAAAAAAAGCTACAAGACATTAAAGATTCGATTATCTTTTAATCATTATAAGCTCTGGATTCTGATACTAAGCTCTTAAAAATACTTCTTAAGCCGGGGTTTCTTCTTTTTCTTTGTAAGATACCTCGCGGATGTTAATATCAACTTTGTTGACTGTCATACCGGTTTTATTTTCTATGACTTTTTTCACTTCGTGCTGTACATTTTTTGCAACATCGATGAGAACGGTGTCGATATCGATAACGACCGAGATTTCTAAGCTAACAGTTTTGTCTTTAATGTCTACCTTAACCCCTTTGTTAATTTCTCGTTTTCCTATTATGGTGCTTAAGGAAGCTGAAGGAATACCAGCCATACCGGTTATACCGGCAATTTTCATGGTGGTTATTCCAGCAAGAGTGGCAATAATATCTGGTGCTATATTGATATCACCAATTACCTCCGATCCGTTAGGAGCCGGTTGTTGTGGAGAATTATCCATGAGTGGATTTTTTTCTTCGTTCATGGTTGAAACCCCCAATTTAATATAATTTTTTATTATCATATCATTATCTTCCTATTTTGAGAAAGGAAAAAAGTTCATCAATTCTTAAAACATTCTAAACTTAGGTGAATTTCGTTTTGTGTTTCTCAAAAGAATTATAATTCATGGGTTTTATCGGAAATCAAATTCATAAATTTGAACTATTTAAGGAATCATTCCAGTCTCTAAGTGGTTTAAATCCTTCTTTTTTAAGGTTTCATTGACACTCCATAGTGAATATCCTATAATTTTTTTACTTTTGATTTTAAGGGAGGAATTTTAGTGACAGAAATAAAAGTAAGTCAGAATGAAAGCATTGATGAAGCATTAAGACGTTTTAAAAGAAAATGCCAAAGGAATGGGATCATTTCTGAAATAAAAAAACGTGAACATTATGAGAAACCCAGTGAAAAGAAAAGAAAAAAAGCCCAAGCTGCGGCTCGGAGGAAAAAAAGAAAATGATTAAAGAACGGCTGGTTGAAGAGATGAAAAAAGCACTTAAGGAAAAAAACTTCATCCGGCTTAATACAATTCGTCTGGTTTTAGCAGAAATAAAAAATGAAGAAATAGAAAAGCGCGATTCTTTAAATGAGGATGAATTGGTTCGGGTATTGAAAAGAAGTGTAAAGAAAATAGAAGATTCACTGGGATATTTTGAAAAAGGGAATCGGCCAGAACTAATACAAAAAGCAAAAATGGAAATGGCTATCCTCCAAGAATTTATGCCACCTCAATTAACCACCAATGAGATTGAAGCGCTGGTTGATGAAGTTTTATCGACCTCATCGGTAAAGAAATCATTTGGCATTGTTATGAAAGAGGTTATGGCGAAGGTAACCAATCGAGCAGATGGTTCTCAGGTATCGGCTATTGTTAAAAAAAAGTTGAGTGAGGAATAATAAGTTCATTTGTCTATAAATGACAAACACAAACAAATTGAATATCGTTTTGATTGTTTTGACATATCTGATATAAAAAAATTGTTTGGGTATCTCGATAAAAATCTTCGGTTAATTGAAGAGGTATTTCAGGTCAATATCGATCTAACACCAGAATCTTTGTTGATCGTTGAAAAAAATGATGACTCCAGTTTGGCTCATGTGAAATCGTTTCTTGATGAGCTAGCTACTTTTTTAAAGGAAGGACGCGAATTGACGAGTGATGAAATTCAGAAAATGGCGGCTACTATTAAGGAAGGCAAGGAAATCTGGTGGAAGAAAAATTATAGCCAAGGAATTATTACCACTGCCTATCATAAAATTATTCATCCACGTACTGCTGGGCAGGTAAACTATGTTCGAGCGGTGAGAGAAAATGAACTCATTTTTTGTATTGGACCGGCAGGAACCGGTAAAACCTATTTAGCTATGGCGATGGCCTGTGCGGCTCTTCAAAAAAAAGAAGTGAGCCGAATTGTTTTAGTACGACCGGCGGTTGAAGCCGGTGAAAGTCTTGGTTACCTTCCTGGGGATCTCAGAGAAAAAATAGAACCGTATCTTCGCCCTCTTTATGATGCTTTATATGAAATGCTTTCTCCTGAACGTTTTCAAAAATATATAGAAAAGGATATTATAGAAGTAGCTCCATTAGCTTATATGAGGGGGAGAACTTTAAATGATTCTTTTATTGTACTTGATGAAGCTCAAAACACTACACCAGAGCAAATGAAAATGTTTTTGACTCGTATGGGGTTTGGTTCAAAAGTAGTTGTTACTGGGGATATAACCCAGGTCGACCTCCCATCAGGAAAAAATTCGGGACTTATGGTGATCCAAAAGATCCTCGCTGGTGTTTCTGGAGTCGAGTTTATCTATTTAACCGAGAAGGATGTGGTTCGACATCAACTCGTCCAGAAGATCATCCAAGCCTATGAAAAATTTGAAAAGAACTTTCCAACTCAAGAAAAAGGGATTTAATTTTTTTTCTCTCATTCTTACCCGTCTCCAATCAATTCTTTCCTTTCATTTTTGGAATTATCCCCTCTATGGAGTGAGCCTGTTCTTCGTCCTTTGGGTTTCCTATTCAATGGGAGGTGTAGTCCTTGGTGAAGGTCAAATTGCACCGAGAGATATCTATGCCAGAAAAACCATTGAAATAATTGACGTCGAAGCGACTGAGGAAAGAAAAAATACCCTGCTTGCCGAGTTAGTCCCAGTTTATCGAATTGATGAAAACTTCACTCAAGAACTTAAAAAGGAATACACAACCTTTTTTCAAGAATTAGAAACCATTCGAAGCACCATTCCTAAGTCATCAATTTCCTTTGAGACGAAAGAGGAGTTTTTTCAAAAATGGAAAATTACTCCTGGTGTTTTTGAATGGTTTGTTGAAGCGCCTCCAGAAAAGTTTGAAAGGATAAAAGAGGTTTTTGTCTCAAATATGGAAAAAAATCTTAGTCAACCTATGCGTGAAGGGGAAATCGAGCAAAAAATACTGGATAGTTATTCAACTTATGAAAGAATGAATTTAGGAGTTGATGAAATACGTGTCTTAAATTTATTAACGTCCCGCTTTTTGAAACCAAATGCAATAGTAGATTTATTTGAAACCGAAAAACAAAGAGAACAAGTTATTAAAAATGTTGAACCAGTTAAACGGTATATCAAAAAGGGTCAAATTTTAGTCAAAAAGGGAACTGTTGTTACTCGTACTGACTTAGAAAGTCTTCGTACCTTAGGGTTAATCAGTGAGCAATATGAATCGTATTTATTATTTGCTTTAGGGATTCTAATTGTTTTTACTGTGGCGTTTGAATATTCTTTTATCAAGAAATTCGCTTCAGAAATCATCCAGAGGAACTCTTTTCTTTTCATTCGAATCCTCACTGTTATTGGAGTCATTGCCCTGAATGCATTATCGCTCCGTTTCTCTTGGTATTTAATTTTGTTGGCGGCAGTTCCATTTATTCTTTACACATTGATGGGAAGGAATCTGGCTTTGTGTGAGTCACTGATTTTATTTCCTCTTTTAATGTGGGGCGAGCGGGCTGATTTTATGCGAAGCTTATATATTTTTATGAATCTCTTTCTACCACTATTTTTATTAGACAAAACGATTAAACGACGCGATTTGGTCAAAACCGGTTTCTGGATAGCCTTGGTAAACATACTGATGGTTATAATCTTTGGTCTACAAGAGAGAAATACTCATTTAGAATTTCTGGTAAATTCTATTTATGGATTCGGAGGAGCGATCATCTCTTCGGTTGCGGCATTAGGAGGAATATCCCTGTTTGAGACCACCTTCCATGTCGCCACCGATTTTCGTCTTTTAGAATTGGTCAATCCAACTCATCCATTACTTAAACGTTTGATGATGGAAGCTCCTGGTACATATAGTCATAGCTTAATGATGGCTAACCTTGCTGAAGCTGCTGCCGATGCTATTGGAGCAAATCCACTATTGGCTCGAGCTGGGGCTTATTACCATGATATTGGGAAAATTAAGCGACCTTATTTTTTTATCGAAAATCAAATAAACGAAAATATCCATAACCGCCTCTCTCCTCATCTGAGTACGTTAGTCATTCAAAATCATCTCAAAGATGGGTTAGAAATAGCTCGGAAATATCATTTACCAACGGAAATTCAAAATATTATTCAAAGTCACCATGGGAATACCGTATTACGGTATTTTTATGATAAAGCAATGAAACAGAAAAAAGATGAAGTGACTGACATCGAATTTCGTTATCCAGGACCTCGTCCTAAAACCAAGGAAGAAGTTCTCATTTTTTTAGCCGATAGTGTCGAAGCTGCGATTCGAAGTACCAATAATCTTAATTCCAGTCGTTTAGAATCGATCGTTAGAGGAATAATTCAAAATTATCTCAAAGATGGACAACTTGATGATACACCGCTTACCATGAGGGATATTCACAAAATTACTGATGCTTTTGTTATGATATTAAGCGGAATGCTTCATGCCAGAGTACCGTATCCAGAGAATATTGCGAATGGTGATGAAAAAGCTCCTCACAATGAATAAAAAAGGAGTATCTCTATCTTCTTCCATTAAGGGAGAAAGAAATATGACGATGCAATATTCTAACCTGTGCTTTTTCGGTTAGAAGAGTGCATCTTTTTGTCTTTTTAAAAAGATTAAAGGTAAGGATTGATAGTCTCATCTCACTAAAAGAAAGAGCGATTGTTTATCAATTGATCGTCCCAAAGGAGTCGATTATGGTAACTATTGTTGTTAACCGTTCTTCAAAAGAAACAGCGCTCTCCCGTGCAATAATAAAAAAAATCGTTGATTTTGTTTGTGAACAAGAGAATCGGGAGATTCCAGGAAAATTAAGTATTGCCTTTGTAAGTCTTGAAGAGATAAGGACCTTGAAAAAGGAATTTTTTCATCAAAATATTGAAACTGATGTGATATCCTTTTTTTATGGCACTGAAGAACCGGATAAAGTTTGGGGAGAGATCATTGTTTGTCCAGAAAAGGCAAGAGAATACGCTCATACTTATGGTACTCGATACGAAAATGAACAAAAACTTCTCCTTATTCATGGTCTTTTACATTTATTGGGTTACGATGATACCGATGCTGATAAAAAACAAATCATGGAAAGTCGACAGAACCATCTTCTTGAACACTTCCTTATTATTGAAAAACGCGATCATTTGGTATTATTAGCCCAAAAAGCTCAACAATATGCCTATGCCCCTTATTCGCTCTTTCCGGTTGGTGCGGCTTTGGAAACATGTAATGGAAGGGTGATTCAAGGGGGAAATATCGAAAACGCATCGTACGGATTATCCGTTTGTGCTGAAAGAGTTGTTCTTTTTAAAGCAGTTTCGATGGGGTATGCAACCTTTACTCGACTAGCAATTGTTTCCTCCAGTCAAGATTACTGTTTTCCTTGTGGTGCCTGTCGACAAGTTTTGTATGAATTTACTCCTCATCTTGAAATCTTAACTGCCCGTCGTGGAGGAGATTACCAGGTTTATACTTTGGACGAACTATTTCCCCATCCTTTTCAGTTGAAACCTGAAAAGGGGTTTTAAACCATGGAAAAACAGACCAATTTTCGTTCAGGTTTCGTAACCATTTGGGGACGGCCAAATGTCGGAAAATCTACCCTGCTGAATAATATTTTGAAATATAAAATCACGATTGTTAGTGATAAACCCCAAACCACTCGAAAGAACATTAAAGGGATCTTGAATCGCCCCAATTGCCAAATCGTGTTTATTGATACTCCAGGACTTCATGTTCCAGTTGATCCTCTTGGCCAATTCCTTTCTAATCAATGGAAAAGCTCGCTTCCTGATGCCGATTGTTTGCTCTATCTAACAACCCCAGGTGTTTCGGTTCAAACCGACGAAATCTATCTTAAAGAAATTCAAGACTTTCCTCATCCGGTTCTATTAGTAGTGAATAAGATTGATTTATTTAAAAAAGAAATTATCCAAAAGACCATTCAAGAATATTCACAAAGCTTTCCTTTTCACGATATCCTTGAGGTATCAGCTTTAACTGGTGTTGGTCTCGACCAATTAATCCAGAAAATCCAAAACCTTCTCCCATTCAATCCACCCTATTTTGATGAGGACCAAATCTCTGATGTTTATGAAAGAGATATTGTTGGAGAAATAATTCGTGAAAAAGTTTGGCAAAATATTCATCAAGAAATTCCTTATGGAGTAGAAGTGCGAGTTGAAGCAATGAAAGAAAAAGAGAATTTGATTTCAATTCGGGCTATAATTTATGTTGAAAAGGATTCTCACCGTAAAATTATTATCGGGGAAAAGGGAAGTATGGTTAAAAAAATTGGTTCCGAAGCCAGAAAAGATCTTGAGGATTTTTTTGAAAAAAAAGTGTTTTTAGATCTGTGGGTTAAAACTCAACTGAATTGGAGAAAGAAACCCGATGTTCTTAGAAGATGGGGTTATACTATCCGATGATGAAAACGACTACCCGGTACTGGAAAGATCAAGGAATCGTTTTAAAAAGTATAAATTTTGGTGAATTAGATAGAATTATTACTCTGTTTACTCGAAAAAAAGGAAAGATTCAGGTTGTTGCCAAAGGAGCCAGAAAGGTTGGAAACCGTTTTGGTCCGGCTCTTGATTGTCCGGCAATTTCGAACTTTATGTTTTATGAAGGTCGGGGAATGCCAATCCTCTCTCAAGCAGAAATCGTTGAATGCTATCGAGAAATTGGCAAAAAAACCAATCAGTGGGTATTTGCCAATTACCTTTTGTTTATAGTTGACCGTTGTTATGAGCAAGAAGAACCTGACGAAAGGATTTTTGAAGCCATCCTCTTTTATCTTGATTTATCGATGAAGTGCGATAATTATTCTGTTTTAGGCTTAAAATTTCGAATTGACTTAATTCGTTTTTTAGGGTTTCTTCCTCGAATTCGGTTCTGTGCCGTTTGCGGGAAACGTTTTAAAAAAATTCCTCCCGGATGGAGCGCCGCATCAGGTGGCATGGTTTGTGAAAAATGCTCTTCATTAAAAGATGATATTCATTACTTACCCCCAGAGATGATGACTCTCTTAGCGAAGGTAATGACTTTTTCCTGTGCTTCGTGTCTATCCATTCAACTTCAAGAAAACCAATTTGCTTATCTTGATCGAATCATATCCGAGTATCTCACTTTTCATGTTGGCAAAAAGATTACCGAGTGGAAAATATTTCTTGAGCGTTTTCAAGAAGCAAGTTGACACCCACAAAAGCAACTGATATATTAGTTTCTTGGTGTGTTTTTGGGTAGGTGATGATACCATATACTTTCAAGATATTATTTTAACCCTCAGTCAATTTTGGAAAAAAAACGGTTGCATTATTCAACAACCATATGATATTGAAGTTGGCGCCGGAACCATGAATCCGGCAACGTTTCTCAGGGTAATTGGACCAGAACCTTGGGGCGCTGCCTATTGCGAGCCTTCACGTCGGCCGGCAGATGGACGATATGGAGAAAATCCAAACCGTCTTTATCAACATTATCAATATCAAGTCATCATCAAACCATCGCCTTCCGATATCCAGGATATTTATTTAAATAGCTTATATGATTTGGGTATTAACCCTGTTGAACACGATATCCGTTTTGTTGAGGACAACTGGGAATCTCCCACACTGGGAGCCTGGGGTTTGGGGTGGGAAGTATGGTTGGATGGGATGGAAATCACTCAATTTACCTATTTTCAACAGGCTGGAGGATTAGACCTAAAACCAATTTCGGTGGAAATAACCTATGGCTTGGAACGAATCACCATGTATTTACAAGAAAAAGAGAATGTTTTTGATATTCAATGGAATGAATGCCTTACTTATGGTGATGTTCGTTGGCAGGAAGAAAGGGAACACTCGATTTATAGCTTTGAGCACAATGGAACTGATATTCTTTTTAGGCTTTTTGAATCCTATGAAAAGGAAGCTCAACGGCTCTTAAAAAAAGAACTCGTTATGCCAGCTTATGATTATATTTTGAAATGTTCTCATACCTTTAATCTTCTTGATTCACGAGGTGGAATGAGTGTATTGGAAAGAAGTCAGTATATGGGGAGAATTCGACAATTAGCCAACCAGTGCGCCCGCCTTTATTATCAACAAAGAGAAAAAATGGGTTTTCCCTGGTTAAAAAAGTCAAATTAGGTGAAAGTAAATTATGATGAATAAAAGAAATTTCCTTTTAGAAATAGGGGTTGAAGAACTTCCTTCGAGTTTGATTCCCTCAATTTTCGAGGAAACGAAGAGTCATTTTTTAGAAAAATTTAGGGAGACACGACTTCATTTTGAGGATTTATATTTGGTTGGGACTCCACGACGAATTACTCTTATTGCGAAGGGGTTACAAGAACATCAAGAACCTTTGATTGTGGAAGTGAAAGGACCGGCAGCCAAAGTTGGTTTTTCTCCTGATGGAAAAGTCCTTCAACCAGCTTTAGCATTTGCACGAGCACAAGGAATCGATCCTCAAGACCTTTTCATAAAAGTAACTGAAAAAGGGAAATATATTTTTGGAAAAAAAGTGAGAGATGGACAACCAACCAAAGAAGTACTGACTCAAATTTGTCCAGTCATTTTGCGTTCTTTAAACTTTCCCCGTTCCATGTTTTGGGGGGAAGGAGACTACCGATTTGTTCGTCCCATTCGATGGTTGGTCGCTCTTTTTGGAGAAGATGAAATTCCTCTTACAGTAGCTGGAGTCACTGCTTCTCGTTTTACCCAGGGGCATCGGTTTTTGTCAAAAAACCCTCACGCATTATTGAAAGCAGACGATTATTTTCCAGTATTAGAAAATCTCAAGGTTATAGTTGATCAAATTCAAAGAAGAACAATGATTGAACAAGCCTTGGATAGAGAAGCAAAAAAGATACATGGTCATTGGTTGAAGGATGAAGACCTGATCAATGAAGTTACTTTCTTAGTCGAATATCCTGATGCAGCTTTAGGAAGTTTTCATGACAAGTATTTGCAGCTTCCAGCCTGCGTGCTTACTACGGTTATGAAACATCACCAAAAATATTTTGCCTGTGTTGATGACGAGGGAAATTTGCTTTCTCGTTTTTTGGTGGTTTTAAATCGACCTGCTTCTGAATGTGAAAAAATAATTCATGGGAATGAAAGAGTATTGAAAGCACGATTGGAAGATGCTTTGTTCTTTTTTACTGAAGACCAGAAAAAAAACCTTGAGCAAAGAACAGAATCTTTAAAAGGAATAGTTTTTCAGGAAGGATTGGGAACCATGTGGGAAAAAACCCAGCGTTTAAAATTTTTAGTCGCACGTCTGGGTGCTTGCTTTCCTGGGAACGAGGGCTCTCTCAATCATTTAGACCGTGCAGCTCTTTTGTCGAAAGCTGATTTAACCTGTGAAATGGTTAAAGAATTACCTGAGTTACAGGGACTCATGGGAAAGGTTTATGCTCAGTTGAAAGGCGAAAACGAAGAAGTTGCTATTGCTATCAAAGAACAATACCTACCTTCTCCTGGTCAGGAAAACTATCCAGAAACTTTTATCGGAAGTATTCTTTCACTTGCTGATAAAATGGATAATATTGTTTCAAGCTTTACATTAGGGAGAGTACCAAGCGGTTCAACTGATCCTTTTGGATTAAGAAGACAAGCCCAGGGGATTATCAATATTTTATTAAACCGTCGTTGGTATTCAGATCTGAGTCAATGGATTGGTTGGAATATATTCATTTTAAAAGAACAGGGATTTCTAAGCTCCAATTCTTCGGTAATTGATGATGTTATTCAGTTTATAATGAGTCGGTTTCGTTATTATTTATTGGAAAATGGAATGAATTATTCAATCGTCAATGCAGTACTCAGTGTTTCTTATAATGATATCTATGATATTTACCTTCGAATTAATGCACTTCAAAAATTATTTGATAATAAAAGGAAATTTTTTGAAGATGTCATTACCGGTTTTTGCCGGGCTAATAATATTACCAAAAATTTTCAAGGGTCTCCCCTTGTGGATAAGAATTTTTTTGAAGAAGAAGTTGAGTATCAGCTTTTCAATACATTGCAAAGTATCGAAAAAGAATTTTATCCAGCTATCCAACGGGGTGACTATATTTATGCCTGCGAGTCTTTTTCCGTCATTATTCCAGTGCTCAACCATTTTTTTGATGAAGTGTTAGTGATGACCGAATCAGAATCAGTTCGAAACAATCGATTGTCATTATTAAAAAAGATTGTTGAACTCTGGCAACCGATTGCCGATCTTTCTCAGATCGTTATCGAGGAGGAATCCAGGTGAGTTCTGAATTATGTGAATTTAAAACCAGTGATGATTTCAGCATATTTGTTGTTTCAGATGGAACAGGGAAAACAGCTTATTTAGCAGTCCAAGCTGCTCTTGCGCAATTTGACCTCCATCGAGTTAAGATTTTACGGTTTGACCATGTAAAAAATAAAGAAGAAATATTTAGCATCCTTGATATGACGCGACCTCAAAAAGATTTGGTTATTTATACTCTGGTAAATGATGATTTTGTTCAAGCGCTGATTACTGAATCACTCCATCGTCGAATTCTTATATTGGATTTATTAAGCCCAATTGTGAATACGATCCGGAAGCTATCGACTCGATCTCCTCGGGGAGAACCAGGTTTGCTTCATAGCTTAGATCGAGAATCAGAGGCAATTTCTGAGGCGGTAGAGTATGCCTTAGCGGAAAGCACTGGTGTAAGCTTTTCTCGTCTTAATGAGGCACAAGTTATCATTCTCACGATTTGGTTTCCTCATCGTGAAGATTGCGTGATGCAGTTGGCAAAAAAGGGTATTAAGTGTGGTTTTATGATGCTGAACCCTGACCTTCCCCTTCCCCAAAACTTAGAAAGTATTTTGGGAAATGATCAAGGAAAAGTAATTATCGGCTTTATAATGGAACCGGATTTTTTACAAAAGCTCCGCAAAGAGCGTATTATGAACTTGGGTTTAAATTATATGGAATATAAAGCGAATTTAGATGTTGTTCATCAAGAAATTGCATTTGCACGAAAAATTTATCAGAAGTTAAATTGTCCGGTGATTGACATCACCAGTTTAAATAGTAAAGACATAATCAATCAGATTTTACTTAAAATTCAAAAGCAAAGGGAGGAAGCATAATGAAGAAGTACGTTTATTTTTTTGGTGAAGGCGATGCATCAATGAAGATGCTTTTAGGTGGAAAAGGTGCTAACCTTGCTGAAATGACCAGAATAGGTCTCCCTGTCCCTCCAGGATTTACAATTAGTACCGAGGCCTGCCATCATTATTACAAAAACAATGAAACGTGGCCCGAAGGACTCGAAGAGGAAGTTAAAAAGAACTTAATTGAACTCGAAAAAAAATCAGGGAAAAAATTCGGAGATCCAGAAAACCCACTTCTCGTATCAGTTCGTTCCGGTGCCCCAGCATCCATGCCAGGCATGATGGATACAGTTTTAAATTTAGGTTTAAATGAAAGCTCTCTCCAGGGTTTGATTAAGCTGACCGGCAATGAACGTTTTGCCCTTGATTGTTACCGACGTTTTATTCAAATGTTCGGTGATGTGGTTATGGGTGTCGACCACGATAAATACGAAGAAATTCTCAGCGATGTAAAAAAACAAGTTGGTGCGAATCTCGATACCGACCTTACCGCTGAAGACTTAAAGGTAGTTATCTCACGATATAAGGAACTTTACAAAAAAGTAACTGGTGAAGATTTCCCCCAAGATCCGTTTGAACAGTTACGAAAAGCCATCAATGCTGTTTTCAGCTCCTGGAACAATAAGCGAGCTATCACTTACCGGAAGATTAACAAAATACCTGAAAGTTGGGGAACCGCAGTCAATGTCCAGATGATGGCATTTGGTAACATGGGGAATGATTCAGGAACTGGCGTTGGGTTTACCCGCAATCCGTCTACCGGTGTCAAGGAGTATTATGGAGAATATTTAGTAAATGCCCAGGGTGAAGACGTGGTTGCTGGTATTCGAACTCCGAAATCAATTAAAGATATGGGTCAGGACCTTCCCGAAGCCTTTGAGGATTTAAAGAAGATTTATAAAGTATTAGAAGATCACTATCGAGATATGCAAGACTTTGAGTTTACCATAGAAAAGGGAAAACTCTATATGCTGCAAACCCGGACCGGAAAACGGACTACACAAGCTGCAATTAAAATTGCCGTCGATATGGTTGAAGAGGGTCTGATTGATAAAAAGACAGCAGTGAAGAGAATCGATCCCGCTTCGCTTAATCAACTTCTTCACCCGCAAATTGATCGCAGTGTTCCCTTAAAAGTTATTGCTAAAGGGCTTCCAGCTTCACCTGGTGCTGCGAGTGGAAAAGTAGTTTTTGATGCTGATGATGCCGAACGCATGGCCAATGAAGGAAACAAAGTCATTCTCGTTCGTCCCGAGACTACACCGGATGATATCCATGGAGTAGTTGCTGCTCAGGGTGTGCTCACAAGTCGTGGAGGAATGACCAGCCATGCGGCAGTTGTTGCCCGTGGAATGGGAAAACCTTGCGTTGCCGGTTGTGAATCCATTGTTATTGATTTAGATAAAAAGGAATTCAAGGTGAACGGCCAAACGGTTAAAGAGGGTGATTTTATCAGCATTGATGGAGGTAAAGGTGAAGTCATTTTAGGACAGGCCAAAACCATTCCTCCTCAACTTTCAGATGATTTTCAAAAACTATTGTCCTGGGCAGATAGTATTCGGAAACTGGGAGTCAGAGCCAATGCCGATACGCCGGCGGATGCCCGAAAAGCCATTGAATTTGGTGCTGAAGGAATCGGTTTGTGCCGGACCGAGCATATGTTCATGGCACCTGATCGGTTACCAGCAGTGCAAGAAATGATTATGGCTCAGAACGCAGAAGAACGGAAAAAAGCCTTGGCAAAAATTGAACCAATGCAAAAAGGTGATTTTAAAGAAATTTTTAAGGTTATGGAAGGAAAACCAGTTACCGTGCGGTTAATCGACCCCCCTCTTCATGAATTTCTTCCCAAATTAGAAGATTTGTTGGTAGAGGTTACCACCTTGCGGGTAAAAGGAATAACTGGTCCTGAATTGGAAGAAAAAGAGAAAATGTTGAAGATTGTTCGTGGACTTCATGAAGCCAACCCCATGCTTGGGTTGCGGGGTTGCCGTTTGGGAATTGTTTTCCCGGAAATTGTCGAGATGCAAGTACGGGCTATTATAGAGGCGGCTTGTGAGTTGGATAAAGAAAGTGTGAAAGTTTTACCAGAAATTATGATCCCATTAGTTGGCCATCGCAATGAGATTAAAATTCAAAAAGAAGTTTTGGAAAAAGTTGCAAAAGAAGTTTTGGATCGATATCATTCCAAAGTGCAGTACAAGTTTGGAACGATGATCGAAATCCCAAGAGCGGCAATTGTTGCGGATCAGATTGCCGAATATGCAGAATTCTTCTCTTTCGGAACCAATGACCTAACCCAGATGACTTTTGGTTATAGTCGAGATGACGCCGAAGGAAAGTTTCTTTTCTTCTATGAAGAAAATGGTATTCTACCCGAGGATCCTTTCCAATCCATTGATCTTGATGGGGTTGGTGAATTAATGAAGATGGGTGTTCAAAAAGGGAGACAAGTCCGACCAGACCTCAAATGCGGCATCTGTGGTGAACATGGTGGTGATCCGAAGTCGGTTATATTCTGTCATACCATTGGGTTAAACTATGTCAGCTGTTCACCTTTCCGTGTTCCCTTAGCTCGGTTGGCAGCCGCTCACGCGGTTATTGAAGAAGAGGGCAAAGTAAAGGATACCTCAAAATTTGATAAATAATGAATCTTTTTTATACCGAAATGAACCGGACAGGTTTTCCTGTCCGGTTTTTCAGGTGATCACTTGGAGATATCATCCATTAAGAAGTTTTGGGAAGAATGGGAAGAGCAAACTTTATCACCTCTTGCCACATTGAGCACTAAAAGTCGTGGTCGTCAATATCCCGAAGAAGAATGTGAATTACGGAATTGTTTTCAAAGAGATCGGGACCGAATCATCCACAGCAAATCTTTCAGGCGATTAAAACACAAAAGTCAGGTTTTTTTGAGTCCGGAAGGAGACCATTATCGAACCCGTCTCACCCATACGTTGGAGGTTTCGCAAATTTCTCGAACTATTGCTCGAGGTTTACGGTTAAATGAAGACCTTACTGAGGCAATTAGTCTTGGTCACGATTTAGGGCATACTCCTTTTGGACATGCCGGCGAAGAGGCTCTCCAGGAAATACATCCCGGAGGTTTTAAACACAATGAACAGAGTTTGCGAGTTGTTGACTTTATCGAAAGAGATGGAAGGGGTCTCAATTTGACCTGGGAGGTGAGAGATGGCATTCTTCGACATTCCAAGACAAGGGATATGAACATGGAGAAAGTTTCCAAGGAAAATGTACCCCAAACCTTGGAAGGTCAAGTGGTCAGATGGTCAGATATGATAGCCTATGTTAATCACGATATTGATGATGCCATACGAGCTGGTGTTATTACTCAAGATGACCTTCCCCTGGATTGTTTGAAAATTTTGGGGAAAACCCACCGGGAAAGGATCGATCGAATGGTAAAAGATGTTATTCTTAGCAGTATTGAAGAATCCTTGGTAACGTTGAGCATTCCAGTTCGAAATGCCACTCAGGAATTAAGAAAGTTTCTATTTGAAACTGTCTATTTTGGAAAGTATCAACAGATTGAAAGAGAAAAAGCAAAGAGACTGATTAAAGAGCTTTATCAATTCTTTTTGGAAAATTTAAATATCCTTAAAGAGGAATATCAGATTAATTTTTCTCTCCAAGATGCCGATGTAATCGTATGTGATTTTATCTCGGGGATGACCGATCGGTATGCTATAGCTATCTACCGAAAATATTTTATTCCATTTTCCTGGCCACAAGAAGGAATTGGAAAAGAAATAAGTTGAATTGACTTAGAATCAGAAGGGAGGATTCTATTGTGGGATTAGTCATATTTGCAATTATAGCTGGTGTGATTGCTATTTTTTATGCGGCTTTTTTGGTTATGAAGATCAATACTTTTGATGCAGGAAATGCCAAAATGAAAGAGATATCCCAAGCTGTTCAAGAAGGAGCCATGGCATTTCTAAAGAGGGAGTATTTCTTTTTAATCTTTTTTGTTATCGGAATGTTCCTCCTCATTACCTTTACCCGTGGGATTGTTGAGGCAATTTGTTATCTATGCGGTTCGATTTGCTCGGTTTTAGCAGGGTTTGTTGGAATGCGAGTAGCAACCAAAAGTAATGCTCGGACGACCCAGGCTGCTACCCAGGGGATTGGTCAAGCATTGAAAGTCGCTTTTTCATCAGGAACGGTTATGGGAATGTGTGTTGCCGGTTTTGGGCTTTTGGGATTAGGGATTCTCTATTTGATTACACGGGACACCAACGTTATAAATGGTTTTGCTCTTGGGGCAAGTTCAATTGCCCTCTTTGCACGTGTTGGAGGAGGAATCTATACCAAAGCCGCTGATGTGGGTGCAGACTTAGTTGGAAAAGTGGAAGCAGGCATACCGGAAGATGATCCAAGGAACCCCGCAGTGATTGCTGACAATGTTGGTGATAACGTTGGTGACGTGGCGGGAATGGGCGCCGACCTTTTTGAGTCCTTCGTTGGATCAATCATCGCTGCTATGGTTTTGGGTGTGTTTGCTTTTCCAGGTACCTTGGGTGGAATCATGTACCCCCTCGTTTTAGCTGGTGCTGGAACTCTTGCCTCAATTTTTGGAACATTATTTGTCAGTTCAAAGAATGAAAAAGGGTTGGCAGCAGGGCTTAACCGTGGCACTTATATTAGCGGCGCATTAGTCGTTGTGATTAGTCTTGTTGCATCCCTCTTGATATTAAAAACAACTGGACCATTTGTGGCAACTATCGCTGGTTTAATAGCGGGAATCATCATCGGTTTAACTTCTCAGTATTATACTGCCAGTAATTATAAGCCAGTGAAAGATTTAGCTGAGAATTCAAAAACCGGTCCAGCAACCGTCATCATTAATGGTTTAGCTTTAGGGATGGAAAGCACGCTTCTTCCAACCATCTTAGTTTGTGCAGCAATTATGGTTTCATTTTGGGCAGCAGGAATATATGGGATTGCTATTGCGGGTATCGGTATGCTCTCGATCACTGGGATTATTGTTGCTGTTGATGCCTACGGACCAGTCGCTGATAATGCTGGTGGGATAGCAGAAATGGCTGAATTAGATCCTAAAGTGAGAAAGATTACTGATTCACTCGATGCACTTGGGAATACAACTGCTGCTATTGTAAAAGGATTTGCAATTGCGTCGGCAGCCTTGACTGCTTTAGGTCTATTTGTTGCGTATTCTCAAACTGTAAAACTCAGTGTAATTGATATCTTGAACCCTCGGACGGTAGTTGGCCTCTTCATCGGTGGTATGCTTCCCTTCCTCTTCTCTTCAATGGCTATGAAAGCAGTCGGTGCTGCAGCCTACAAGATGGTTGAGGAAGTCCGTCGACAATTCCGTGAAATCAAGGGGTTGATGGAAGGAAAAGCCAAACCTGATTATGCTCGTTGCGTTGATATCAGCACCAAAGGAGCTATCACTCGGATGATCGTTCCTGGAATAATGGCAGTTGCTGCACCACTTATTGTGGGAATTGCTTTAGGAAAAGAAGCCTTGGGTGGTCTCTTAGCAGGTGCAATTGTGAGTGGCTTGATGTTAGCAATTATGATGGCCAATGCCGGTGGTGCCTGGGATAATGCTAAGAAATATATTGAAAGTGGATTCTTAGGAGGTAAAGGAACTCCGGCTCATTCGGCAGCAGTAGTTGGCGATACAGTTGGCGATCCCTTTAAAGATACAGCTGGGCCTTCTCTCAATATTTTGATAAAACTAATGACCATCGTGGCATTAGTTTTTGCACCGCTCTTTTTAGGGTAAAGAAGGAGTATATATTTGTATATTATAGACGTAAGCTCGGGGTTATAAGGAAAAACCCCGAGCTTACATAGTTTCATTCTGAAAACCCACTTCCGGGTTTGATCAATCAAGCACGTACAAAAAGAATATGCTCATTTTTCCTCTTCCTAATAGGAGAGGGGATATTATATCTTCTTTAAGATAGGTTTTATACATCTAAGGAATCTAAGTTTTTAATAAATGAATATTTTCAAGAGGTTTTTCTTTGGCTATTCAAGATCAAACTTTAGAAGAGATTAAAAATCGGATCGATATTGTTGAACTCATCTCAAGTTATGTAGACTTAAAACCAGCCGGGAAAAATTATCGCGGACTTTGTCCTTTTCACGAAGAAAAAACTCCTTCATTTATTGTTTCGCCGGAGAAGGGTATATTTCATTGTTTCGGTTGTGGTGCAGGAGGGAGTATTTTTAATTTTATTATGAAAATTGAGAATCTTTCCTTTCAGGATGCAGTGGTTCATTTATCCCGTAAGGCAGGTATAGAACTTCCTACCTCAAAAAGGAATATACAAAACAAGGAATATCGACAAAAAGCGAAAATAATACAGTTAAACCAAATCGTTCAGAAGTATTATTATGATTCACTCATTCATTCTGAAGATCCTTTAGCAAGAACATCAAGACAGTATCTCTTTCAAAAAAGAGGCATCAAGTTATCTACGGCTGAGCAATTTGGGCTTGGTTATTCCCCAGCTGATGGAAAAGCGATTATCGAGTATTTATATCAACATGGATTTAATGGGAACGATTTTATTCAGGCAGGGATAGGAAACGTCGTTAGAAAGGGAGAACTCTATGACCGTTTCCGAGGAAGAATTACTTTTGCACTTCACGACACGAATGGAGAAATTGTGGGCTTTGCCGGAAGAACCCTTCTTGAAAACGAGAATCCAAAATATATCAATAGCTCTGATAGTCCAGTTTTTTCTAAAGGGAATAATTTATATGGTTTGTTTGCTACAAAAAACGAAATACGGAAAACGAAGACGGTTATCTTAGTTGAAGGGTACATGGATTTTTTATCCCTTTTCGAAAGCCAAATAACCAATTGTGTGGCATCGATGGGAACAGCTCTAACTGCTCATCAGGCAACTCTCATCAGAAGGTTCGCTGAAGAAGTTGTTATCTGTTATGATTCGGATAATGCTGGAAAAGTTGCTACCTTCCGAGGAATGGATATTCTAACAAAGAAGGGGCTTTCGGTGAAAATAGCTGTGCTACCAGCACCCTACGACCCAGATTCTTTTCTTCGCAAAAAAGGGGAAGAAGCATTTTTAGAAATACTGAAACAAAAAAAACCAATATTTGATTATCAGTTGGAATTATTATTGAATGAATATGGTTCTAAATCATTAGAATCACAAATTCATATTATTCGTGGTCTTCTTCCCTCCATCAATGCCATGACTGATTCCATTGAAAAGTCCTTGAAAATACGTTCTTTAGCACAATACTTAAAAGTTCCTGAAACATTAATATATAATGTTTTAAAAGGGACGCGGGAAAGTGAGAAAAAAATAAAACTCTTTAAAACAACTCAAAAAGATGCAGTCCATGGTTCAGTGAAAGCCGAAAAAATATTAATAAAATTTCTCTTAGAAGAGCGAAGCATTAGGAACTTGATTTGTGATCAATTACCGATTGAGTATTTCTCTATTCCTGAGCATCGACGAATTTATCAGATCATTTTAAATAATATAGATGAGGATTTTTCCCTTTCTGACCTGATTAATGTGTTTTCTGGGGATGAGTCAATGTCATCTTGCATTTCTGCCTTAGGTTCTATGGAAACCGAGTTTCATGAAATAAATGAGGAGTTGATCCAAAGTCTAATAAAAACCCTTAAAAAGGCAGAATTAAGAAGAGTGCGCACGCTCCTTGCGGGTGAATTAGCCCAACAAAAAGACTATGAATCAAAATTATTAATCAGCAAACAAATAGAAGAAATAGATAAGGAAATACAAGGGTTAAAAACCCGTTCTTAACTTTTGATCGAAAATAAAGAATAAGTAACCATATCATCTTGTGACACTAAATGAGGTAGAAGATACTTCCCCCCTCACCCTGACCTTCTCTCACCAGGGCCGATGGGAAAAGAAAGGCACACCCCACTAACCCCACCTCAATGGGGGAATTCATTTAATGATATTTTCAGGATAGACGGTCATGCTGCTTTCGCAGCACCAGATGAGGATGAAAATAGTCCCCCTCACCCTAACCCTCTCACACGAAGGGGCGAGGGAAAAAATAATTAAAAAGAATGAATGAGTTCCTTCTCCCTTGAAGGGAGAAGGTGAGGATGAGGGTGGTTTTTAAACGGTTC
>JAAYUP010000021.1 GCA_012517635.1 Candidatus Atribacter alterifermentans | reverse complement strand
TTAAAGCAGCAGCAAAAGTAAGAGAAAAAGCTGATGAGATTGGTACACTCTTAGCCAAAGAACAAGGAAAGGCTATCAAAGATGCTGAGAAAGAGATTATCGGAGCAGCCGATTGTCTCGAATATTATGCCTGTTTAGGAGTCAACATTTTAGGAGAGGTTCCACCTCCGAATGCTTCGAATTTAAGAAGTATTGCTATTCGGCAACCAATAGGAGTCGTTTTTGCAGTTGCAGCCTGGAATTATCCGGTTAGCCTTATTTCTTGGAAAGTTGCACCCGCCTTAGCTGCTGGTTGTACTGTCATTGTTAAGCCTTCACGAGAAACCCCACTTTCCACCATTGAGTTTGTGAAAGCTTGTAATGAAGCAGGTTTACCATCTGGAGTTTTAAATGTGGTGAATGGTGAAAATGCCCTGATCAGTAATGAAATATTTTCTAATCCATTGGTGAAATTGGTTGCTCTCACTGGTTCAACCGAAACTGGGAAAGAATTCATAAAAGCCTCTGCCCATACTGTGAAAAGACTGATGTTGGAATTAGGTGGTCATTCTCCTTTTATCGTTTTTGCTGATGCTGATTTGGACCAAGCCGTAAAAGATGGTGTTAAAAGGGCTTTCCGAAATACTGGTCAAATCTGTAATTCAGTCAATCGAATTTTTGTTGAAAAAAGCGTTTATGACCAGTTTGTGAAGAATTTTGTTGAAGGAACCAAAAAATTACGTATCGGTGATCCCTTTGAGGATCCAGCTCCGGACTGTGGACCGATGGTCAATCAATCCGGCGTGAAAAGAATGGAAGAATTTATTCAAGATGCTTTATCTCATGGTGCTCGGGTTGAGTGTGGAGGAAAGAGACCGGAGGATCTAAAATTTGGTAAAGGGTGTTACTTTGAACCAACAGTTATAACCAACGTTACACCAGCTATGAAAATTATGATGGATGAACCCTTCGGACCAATCGTTGCTATCGATTCTTTTTCTAGTGCTGAGGAAGCGGTTATCAAAGCCAATAACACTCGATATGGTTTAGTTGCCTATGTCTATACCAGCGATATTAAGAAAGCTGGATGGGTCGCAGAAAATCTGGAATGGGGCAATGTAGCCATAAATAATATTAGTCCGGACAGTTTGTATGCTCCTTATCCGGGATGGAAAGAAAGTGGTATTGGTCTTGAGCTTGGCCACTATGGGCTGGATCAATATTTGGAATGGAAAAATATCAAAATTGAAATTTAATTGGAAATCTGTTCAGTTTTTATTGATAGTATTTTTATACCAATGATTAGAAGGCAAAATACAAAATCGTAAAAAATACTCGGAGGTTTTTAGCCGGGTTTATCTCAGGTTAAAAGGGGGTGATTGGTCGTTGAGTAGGACCCTGGCTCATTATGAGGGTGTGAATGATAATTTGATATTTAATAAAAAAAATGAGTCTTTTTCATGGAGGGATTGATTATTGGCATAGTTGCGGTCGGATTGACCCATTTTTAAAAGATATTATGGAGATTCCTTCCTTAAAGATGGTTCACATTTGTCCCTGAACCGATTTAGAAAAAGCTGTATCAGTTGCGAATCAAGATATCATACTTGAAATTGTGCTCAATCCAGTTGATGATGTAGAAAAAGCAACCCCTCAAGAAATGAAGGAGAAACTGAGATGGATCAAAGATTGCTGTCAGGGTCTTCATTACACAGTTCGTGCCGATGCTTTTCAAATTTTCAGTACTCTTGAAAACGACTTGAAACAGATCAAGCAATGGATTGAAACCGCTCGAGAAGAATTATCCAGTAAATAATTGGAAAATAATTTAAAAGGAGGTGATCAAATAGTATTCATTTAATAAAAGTAAAACATGTTCAAAAGGATGGTTCAATTTTTGAGTATGTTAGTGTTTCATTAGGAATTTAAATATTATGGAGGTAGAAAAATGAAAAAAATATTATTTTTATCCATAATTTTTGTTCTCCTACTGGTTACCGTTGCTTTCGCTGAAGATTATACTTTTGCAACTTATACGCAAAAACCCTTTGAAGGACAAACTATTAATGTAGCTATGGTAGCTGAACCTCGTTCAGACGCAATTAAAAAGCTTCTTCCGGAATTTGAACAATTAACTGGAATTAAGGTAAACTTGGAAATTCTTCCTTACCCAACCTTACAGGAAAAACAAGCCGTCACTGTTACTCAAGGAACAGGTGCCTATGATGTTGTTCATGTTGACTGCGTTTGGGTCGGTCAATATGCCGGGCAAGGATGGGTTATTCCAGTGACTGAATACATAGAAAAAACCGATCCTGAAATTCTTGCACTCGATGATTTTATCCCATCAGTACTGGATGGGCAAGGCTCTTGGGAGGGAAAAATCTATGGGCTTCCGTTTATCCAGGCAGTGTTTGGTTTACATTATCGAACTGATATTTTTACTGAGCTAGGATTGACACCTCCAAACACTTGGACCGAATTAGCTGATACAGCAAAAATGCTAAATGATAAGTTAAAAGACCAGGGCATAGCTGGAATTACCTTTATGGGACGACGAGGAGTTCAACTTCAATGTACGTATGACAATATGCTATGGTCCTATGGTGGCGAATGGTATGATGAAAATTATAATCCCACTATTAATAGTGAAGCAGCAATTGCTGCTCTTGACTATTTTAAGACATTGATTCCATACGCTCCAGAAGGTGTATTAACTTATGACTGGGCAGAAAGTGCTAATGCTTTTGCCCAGGGGAAAGCAGCAATGAATTTGCAATGGCAAAATTCTGCGCCCTTATGCCAAGATCCAGCGCAGTCAACGATTGTTGATAAATTTAACTTTACTCTAATTCCTGGTTTACAAAAAGAAGATGGCAGTATTTATCGTACTCCGACCTTTGGCGGTTGGGGTTTGATGATTCCAAAAGATTCTAAAAATAAAGAAGCAGCCTGGGAATTCATTGTTTGGGCGACTTCACCGGATATGGAAGTCAAGTTAGCTTATTCCCAGCCAGGTTCCCGATATTCTTCTTTAAAAAATCCAGAGTTAGCTGCAAAATATGTCGAGTATGAAGGAATGCTTGCTTCATTACCAATAGCCAAAGGACGTCCACGAATTGCAGCCTATACTGAGCTTGCTGATGCCTTAGAAATAGCAATTTCTGAAGCTATGACTGGAACAAAAGACTCAAAAACTGCTCTTGACAATGCCAATACTCGGTTTGCTGAAATTTTGAGAAGCTGGGGTTTCCTAAAGTAACCTCGAACCACATCAGTCTATCTTCCAGCTATATATGCTGGGAGATAGATATTTTTTCCATTGGTGGCAATAGATGTAGATTAAAACAAAGATACTTTTAATCTACCCCACTAACCCTCCAGATGGGAAAAAATTAAAGAGGAAGTAGTTATTAAAAATTCCTCCTCAATAGAGGAGTGTTTTGCAATGGCGGTGTGGATCTTAGATTTATAAAATAGTGTCTTTACAGTTTTAACGCTCATGCTCCATTACAGCACCGGATGAGGATAAAAATCAGGAATTCGACATGCCATGGCATGTCGCTCCATGAATCGGGCGCGATAAAGGCTGAGGGG
>JAAYUP010000259.1 GCA_012517635.1 Candidatus Atribacter alterifermentans | reverse complement strand
CGTTACGACTCACTCCCAAAACCTCATAATAATCCCTTTTCATGCTCAAATCACCTTTATGAGTTTCCAGATTAATTGGTGAAGAATACGATTACTTTATATCAATTTTGGAAAAAAATCAAAGAAGTTCAAAAAATAAATAGTTTTGAAGTGAAATGGGGAAATTCAATAAAAAGAATATCCTTAGACCAAACTATTATTGGTCTAAGGATATTCTTTTGTCTACTTCTGGTCATCATCAACGACTTTATAATCTGCATCAACGACATTATCATTTTCACGATTTGAACTCGAACCAGTTTCTGCTTTTGTTCCTGCTGTCTCGCCTGAACCCTGCTGACTAGCGGTTTTTTGGTATAGCTCTTGAGCCAATGCATGTGACGTTGTTTGGAGTTCATCCATTTTACGCCGAATATCTGCCACGTCATCACCTTTCAGCGCTTCCTTAAGGTCATTCAAGGCAGCTTCTGCTTTATTCTTGGTTTCAGCCGACAATTTACTTCCAGATTCTCTCAAGGTCTTTTCTACCGAATAGGATAAGTTTTCGGCTTGGTTTTTCAGTTCGATTTCTTCTCTCTTTTTCCTATCTTCTTCGGCATGAATTTCTGACTCACGTAACATACGATCAATGTCTTCTTTCGATAAACCACTTGACGCTTTTATGGTAATGGTTTGTTCTTTATTGGTTGCTAAGTCTTTTGCTGAAACATGAAGAATTCCATCAGCATCGATATCGAATTTTACTTCAATTTGAGGCACTCCTCGTGGTGCCGGTGGAATTCCAGAAAGTTGAAATCTCCCAAGAGAATTGTTATCCTTTGCTAAAGGTCGTTCTCCTTGAAGCACTTGAATTTCAACGGTTGTCTGGTTATCGGCAGCTGTTGTAAAAACCTGACTCTTCGAAACCGGCACCGTCGTATTCCGTTCAATGATACGAGTAAAAACTCCTCCCAAGGTTTCTATCCCTAAAGAAAGTGGGGTTACATCTAAAAGAAGAACATCTTTTACTTCTCCTTTTAAGACACCAGCTTGAATAGCTGCTCCATCAGCAACCACTTCATCGGGATTGACTCCACGTTTGGGTTCTTTCTGGAAGATCCTCTTGACAACTTCTTCTACTTTCGGCATTCGGGTCATACCACCAACTAAAATAACTGAATCAATGTCTTCTGGTTTGAGGCCAGCATCTTTCATTGCCCGTTCGCAGGGTTCAATGGTACGTTCAATAAGATCTGCAGTCAATTGCTCCAATTTCGCTCTCGTGATAGTCATTACTAAATGTCGTGGTCCAGAAGCATCTGCTGTAATAAAAGGTAAATTGACCTCAGTTTGGAGCGACCCGGATAATTCAATTTTTGCTTTTTCAGCAGCTTCTTTTAAGCGCTGAAGAGCCATTTGATCTCCCCGAAGATCAATTCCTTGATCTTTACGAAATTCTTCGATAATGTAATCCATTACTCTTCGGTCAAAATCATCACCACCAAGGAATGTATCTCCTGAAGTTGATTTAACTTCAAAAACACCTTCACCAATTTCAAGAATAGAAATATCAAAAGTACCGCCACCCAAATCATATACTGCAATGACTTCTTCTTTTCCTTTTCCCAAGCCATACGCCAGCGAAGCTGCGGTTGGTTCGTTAATAATTCTTTTTACTTCAAGGCCGGCGATTTTGCCTGCATCTTTGGTTGCCTGTCGTTGATTATCATTAAAGTATGCTGGTACGGTGATCACGGCTTCAGTTATTTTTTCTCCTAAGAATTCTTCGGCATCCTCTTTTATTTTCTTCAATATCATTGCTGATATTTCTGGGGGAGTGTATATTCGATCTCCAACTTTTACGGCAGCTTCTCCGTGCTTTCCTGGTACAATTTCATAAGGAAGCACTTTTCGTGCTTTTTCAACTTCTGGATCGTCATACCGTCTTCCCATTAAACGTTTTATTGAATAAATGGTATTCTTTGGATTGGTTATAGCCTGTCTTTTTGCTAATTGACCTACTAATATTTCACCATTTTTTGTAAATGCAACAATTGAGGGTGTTAATCGCGAACCTTCTTTATTAGGAATGATGGTTGGTTGACTACCCTCCATATAAGCTGCAACAGAATTAGTTGTTCCCAAATCAATACCGATTACTTTTGCCATAGTGTTTGCCTCCTCTACTTTTCTTTTTCATGTTTATCCCAACGATTTACCGATACCTGGGCTGCTCGTAAAACCTCTTCATTTAACATATATCCTTTCCTTAACTCATCAACAATTGCATAATCCTCATAATCAGGGGATGAAATTGTCATCATTGCCTCATGATACTTTGGATCAAACTTCTCACCCAAGGTGGTAATTTGTCGGACACCTTCTTTTTCTAAAATATTTAAAAGTTTTCGGTAAATCAACTCGACCCCTTCTATAAAAGACTGATGAACTTCATTTTTTTTACTTTCAAGAATGGCATTATTCATATCATCTATTACCGGAAGGAGTTTGAGTATCAAATCTCTATTCGATGATTTAATAAAACTTTCACGATTTTGCATTTCTCTTTTCCGATAGTTTTCAAATTCCGCCTTTAATGATTTTAAGTTTTTCAAATACTCTTCGGATTTCTTTTTATATTCTTCCGCGGAGTTACGATACTCTTCACACGCATTTCTTAATTCTTCTAAAGAAATTTCATCACAACCGGTTGTCTCATTATTATTAACGACTTTTTGTTCCTCCTCCTGGTTGTTCATTCTCATATCACCATCCTTATTGGTTTCAACACTCTTTCTGCCTCATCATGGTCGTGACCTTTAAATTTTTACCATCTTAGACTATCGTATTTAATCACTTCTTTTCTTATTTGTCAAGTAAGGTCAAACTATAAAATTTAAAAAGTTATTTAACTCACAGTCGTTCTAAGTTCTCTTTTTTGATTATTATTAATCCATTTTTTAAAATGTATTCCCTGAATCGCTCATACTAACCTTCTTCCCAAAACACAGAACTGACAAAAGCTTAATAGATTTATCTTAAAAAACCTGTGAAAAATATGGGGTCAAGACCATCCTATCTTTGCACTCTAATCCTTCGTCAAACAATCATCGTTGTTTTTCGAGTATCGCTTGTATCAAAAATTGTTTTATTTTAAACTAATAAAGGGTTTGTCTTACAAAAAGGGGGGGCATAATGTGGAACAAAAATTTTCGACAAGTTGTTTTTTGAATATTTTTTTACGAATAGGTTTATTCTGGTTTTTCCTGCTGATCGCTCATTCAGCTTTTGCTCAAATGCCTAATACTCTTGTCTGGAATCTAACCGATCTTTTTGGACAAGAAAATGATATTCGGTTAGAAGGGTATAAACCGACTTACGTTCTTTTTTTACCAAACCTTAAAGGGGTAAACTGGAAGGAAACTCGCCTTGCTTTAAAAATTTTGTTTTCAGAAGTATTAAATCCAGAAAGTCAAATATCCCTTCTCATCAACGATCAATTGGTCTACACCAAGCTTTTAAAAGATATCCAATTGCAACCCGGACAGGTTGCCTCTCTTGATATTCCAATCCCTGAAACCGCTTTAAAAATAAATAACCAACTCATCAAAATTGAGATTCAACCAACCCTTTTTATTACTAATAACCTTTGTAAGGATTTGGCTTCTGCAAATCTTTGGATCATTATTAAAAAAGAAAGCTTTATAACCTTCAAAATGAAAACCGATTGGGTTCCCCAAACTATTGATGACTTCCTGCAAAGCATCAAGGAAACAATAACCATCGTTCTTCCTCATCAACCTTGGTCGGATCAAATTCTTCAATCTTATTTCACACTCTATGCTTTTCTTCATAAAATTCATCGAGAACAACCTTTTCAAATCCAAACTATTATTGCTCCTTCACAACTTACCTCTCCTGATTCTATGAAACATTATCAAATATTTCTTTTAGAAAATTCAAGCAGCGATTATCAAATGTATGGGAAAAAATTATTTCTAACTTACGAAGGAATAAAAGCAATTACAGCTCGATATCAAAAGTTCCTTATCGGAAAAAGTGGAAAAATCTTTTATTCAAATAACGAAAAAACACTTCCTCAGATTAATAAAATAACTTTCTTTGATTTAGGATATTCCTCTTTCAAATTAATAGGATTTGGGAATATGGAGAAAAACCTTCGTTTTTATTATTCTGATATTTCAAATCAACCAGTTCCATTGACATTGCGACTTTTTTTTAGCCATACTCCACTTCCTTCAAACTTTGAAGGAGAGGCCTTAATCAAGCTTTCAATAAATTCTCTACCAGTTTATTCTCAACTCCTTGATACCAAGAGCAGTGGTCAATTATTTCCTATTGACATCAATCTCCCATTTCAATTTCTGAAACCGGTGAATACCTTAACCTTAGGATTAAGCTATTTTCCTGGTGAAGAGAATTGTCGACCGGGCAAGATGCCTTTGGAGGGTTTTTTTTCTGAAGATTCGTATTTCCAAGTTGAAAGAAGTAATCATCCTGCCATTTTATCAAGCTGGAAAACAATGTCTGCTCTATCCTGTAACAAAATAAAAATAGTTCTTCCTTCTCAATTTGACGAAAATACTTTACAGATTGCTGCCGAAATCCTCTCCTCCATTCAACTTTATAACTCACAGTATATCCCATTGGAAATCATTTTTGGGGAAATCGATCTAAATAATCTTTTTACTCAATCAAAAACAGAAATCGAATGGAATCCTGATTATTACTCTGAAATGTGGAATGATTATTGGGCAAAATTCTTACATATACCAAAAATGATTAAAAATGTTTTATCTTCTTCAGATTACCTTCATCGGAATATTCTCCAAAAGATACCAATTGCCATTCATACTATTACTTTACCCTTTGGTCAACTTGTCTATCAATCGTTCACTTCTTTTTTATCACATCTTATCCCGATACAAATCAATCAACAGAGCAGCCACCTCCTCATTATTGTAAGTCCTGAAGTGATTCCAAATTATCTTTTGCCACCAGTTTCCTTTGAATCTGGTCAAATGATTCTAAAAGATACTTTTCAAAATAAAGTCAAACTCTCCACTAGCCTTAATGAACCAATGAGTTATTTGGTATTTTTTTATCAGAATCATATACCAGTGATTCTTTTCACATCTTCAGGTCAAAAATCAATAGCTTCTTCCACCTTTAAAAAATTCTTCAATCCAAAAACCACTTTCCTTCATATTTCAGGAAACCTCATCATTTTTGAGAAAAATGGAATTGTTGATACAATCTTTTCTGAAAATTCTCAAAATGGAAACCAAAATAATTCCGAAGGCTATCTTTGTCAATTGATATCCAATACCAATGAAAGAACTTTCTCCATAATTATTCTGGGCATTATCATAGCTTTAGTAATAATTTTTTATTATCAAAAAAGAACAAGCTAAAAGAATGGAATTGAAAGAGAAGATTTATCTTCATTCATCACTTTGGATTTTGAAGCAGCAAGAATCTCATTATTTTTCTAACTTCAAGATAAAACACGTTCGCATCGAATATACCTCTTCAAAAGAGGCAAAACAATCAATCATTGCATTCATTGTCTCAACGAAAATGGATTTTTTGATTTATTTTCAATGTTCATCATTGATTCATATCATTTGATAAATTCTTTTTTTCATTTTCCTTTGATTCAGAAATCTTTTTCAATTTTTCATTAGCTATTCTAATTTTTTCATCCACCTGAGCTTTAATAGTTCCGGATTCATAAGTCCCATCATCAAGAATTTTTCCTGCTTTCATTCCAGTAAGAATTTCTATGGCTTCATCAACAGTTTTGACTGCGTAAATATGAAAAAGGCCATCCCGAACTGCCTGAACAATTTCATCATCTAACATAAGATTTTGAACATTACCAGCGGGAATAATGACTCCCTGTTTCGAAGTTAACCCTCGATTTTTACATAATTGGAAAAATCCTTCAATTTTTTGGTTCACTCCTCCAATAGCCTGAACTTCCCCTTTTTGATTAATAGAACCAGTTACAGCAATATATTGTCGAATAGGGATTTCACCAAGGCTTGAAAGGATAGCACATGTTTCTGCTAATGAAGCACTATCTCCCTCAACTCCTTCATAGGATTGTTCAAAGCAGATACTGGCTGACATTGAAAGCGGTTTATCTTGGGCAAAAGTGTGACCTAAGTATCCACTTATAATTAATATTCCCTTATCAAAAATTTTTCCACTCATCCGAGATTCACGTTCTATGTTTATTAAACCTTGCCGCCCTAAATAAGTCTTCACGGTTATTCTTGAAGGTTTTCCAAAACTATAATCACCTAATTCATACACTGATATTCCATTGATTTGACCAATAACTTCATTTTCAACATCGATTAAAACTATACCTTGATCAATCAATTCTTGAATTTTATCCTCGATTTGGTTGTGTCGGACCTTTCTTTCTTTTAAAGCTCGTTCTACATGACTCCGAGTTACATTCTTAGAATGGTCTTGTCTAGCCCAATGATCGGACTCAACTACAATATCTTTAAGATAACCAAACTGGGATACCAATTTCTCTTTATGAGAGACCCTTTGGGAAGCATGTTCCAAAAGACGGGCAACCCCTGAATTCTCAAAAGGAAGAAGTTTTTCATTCTCACAAATTTTCTTTACATAACAAGCAAAAGAATGAATAACATCATCATTTTTATCTAATTGAAAATCAAAATCGGCTTTCACTTTAAATAAATCTTTAAAATCTTCATCATAAAGAGTGAGCAACCGATAAATCATGTCATCTCCAACCAAAATTACTTTTGCATGAAATGGAAGAGGCTCTGGAGTTAAACCTTGGGGTGCAACTAAGCCAAATTGTTCCCAAGGATCCTCAATTTTAATTACCTGATTTTTTAATACTCTTTTTAAACCTTCCCACACTCCAGGATTCATAATAAAATCACGGAAATACACGATGAGATATCCATTATTTGCCAAATGAAGAGATCCGGGTTTAAGCATAGTATGATCGCTATAATAGGTCCCCATCATTGCCTTTCGCTCTATTCGACCAAATAGGTTCGTCCAGTTGGGGTGTGATTCAAAAATGACTGGTGGTTCATTTCGATCGGAATTATCAACCAAAATATTAATCTTAAAAGGCAAAAAAGGATCTTGTAATCTTTGAAAGGGGAGAATCTGGGGAGTTGCAGTTGTTTCCTGGGAATCTCGAAAATATTGGAGGTAAGTAAGAGTGTATTTCTTTAAAAATTCAAGAAATCGAACGATTTCCGTTTGATCTTCATAAGGTTTGATACATTCCTTAAAAAGAGGAGTAATGGCAAAATCAGCAATCCGATTATCTAAATCGGAAATTTTATTTTTAAGCTCTATTTCTAACTCATGAATTTTTTCAAAATAATTGTTAATTTCATTTAAGAGTGTTCGACGTCTATCTTCGATTGTTTCTTTTTCATTATCAGATAAAGTAATATATTGTTCTTGTGTCATCGGTTTTCCCTCTACCAAAGGAACCAAGATTGGTCCCATAGAAGTCATACGAAAAGCAAAATTCTCCTGGAGAGCCATTCGTTCCAATTCCTGAATAATTTGCCGATTCTTTCTTTGTTCCTCATCAATCAAGATTTGTTTTTGATTTTTATATTCTTCTCCAGCAAAAGCTTTAGGAAGAATTTCTTTAATATCCTTTAAAAGGCTTTCTAAACGTGATGATAGTTTTTTACCTTCTCCAGCTTGAATTTTTAAAACTCGCGGTCGATCAGGACTGTCAAAGTTAAAAATATAACACCAATCAGAAAGTTCTGGAAGAATTCCCTCGGCTTTCTGATTCTTTACCTTTTTTGCAATACAATATCTGATAGCTCCAACCCTTCCAGTTCCAGTCAAACCAGTTAAAAATAAATTGTATCCAGGTCTCTCTACGTCCAAACCAAACTCGATCGATCGAATCGCTCTTTTCTGACCAATAAATTCACTAATTGAACATAATTCTGAAGTATATTTAAAGCCCAAGCTTTCTGATTCACAATACCATCGGAGTTGTTCGGGTTTTAGCTCTAAATCGGTTTCCATTGAACTCCCTCTTTCTTTTAAAAACTAAAATTTTATCAGTTTAAATGAGTTTAGCATATCACTTGCCATTATTGCTGCTTATAATAGTAAAAAATCGATTCGAAGAAAAAAAACTAAGGTTATGTACTCAACTTTCGCAGTTCAATAATAGCACTTTTTCTCTCAACCATGCTGGGAGACTATTTACAAAATAGATGAGTAGCTCTTTGACTTTGTCTTCTGAAAGAACTAAAAAATTTTTCATAGTGGATTTAAGTAGATCAAGGAGTAAGGATAGAGCTTCCATGAGCG
>JAAYUP010000258.1 GCA_012517635.1 Candidatus Atribacter alterifermentans | reverse complement strand
CGAGATTTCTTGAAGAAGAGTTAAGGCTTAAAGTCAACAAGGAAAAGAGTGCGGTGGATAGGCCATGGAAGCTCAAATTTCTGGGGTTTTCATTCTACTGGAAAAAGGACGGAACCGGAATAAGAGTACATCCCAAATCGGTGAAGAAACTCAAAGCAAAGCTGAAAGCTGTCACAGGGAGAAGCAATGCAAAGGGAGTAAAAAAGAGGATTGTAAGACTCAGGCAGATTATTACCGGATGGGTCAATTATTTCGGAATTGCGGATATGGGCAGAACGGTAAAGGAACTGGACGAATGGCTTAGGAGAAGGATAAGAATGTGTTACTGGAAACGCTGGAAGAAAGTCAAGACCAGATACGACAACCTTGTTAAACTTGGAATTGATGAACATAAAGCGCGGGAGTATTCCAACACAAGAAAAGGCTACTGGAGAATTTCCAACAGCCCTATTCTTACCAGAGCCTTAACCAACGAGTGGCTAAAGAAACAAGGGTTTCCGACAATAACCGAAAGGTACTTATTAGTACATTAATTCCTATTTGAACCGCCGTATACCGAACGGTACGTACGGTGGCGTGAGAGGTCGGTAGGTGAAATAATCACCTACCTCCTACTCGATTTAGACTTTTGCTTTTTCCTTCTGAGATTTAGGAGCCGGAGCCTCTTTTAGTTTATCGATGTATTCTTTCCTCTCAGTTTTATAATCTTTATAGTAAATAGTTCCTTTGTAGTTTTCTTCCCAAAATGGGTCAGATAATTCTTTAAAAGCCTGAGAATATTTATCAATATCATCTTTGAGTTCTTTGATGAGACTATCAGCACCTTCATGACTGGGTCGAGCTCCGTACTTTTCTACTATATCTCGAAGTACTTGAGGAACATCAATCAACATACAAGGACGCATTAGATTATTATCATAAGGCTGATTTTCTTGGATAGCTCGGAAGAAAGGCGAAGAAAAGGCCTCTTTCAGACTTTTATTCTTAATATTGTCAACAGTAAAGTGACAAAAGACACATGGCTCGACATCGCCAGCATTGTTGATGTGGAAATATCGTCGACCTCCGGCGAGACAACCACCAACATATGGTCCATCATTCCAAAAATCACCAATAAAAATCGGTTTGTCATAACGAAGATGGTGAACCTGATTACGAAGATGAAGACGCTGCTCTGGTGTTGGCATGAGATTCATGTCTGGTTTTTTCCCAATTGGGACATAGGTAAAGTACCAACCAAAGCTCACTCCTTTGTTAATCAAACCATCCATAAACTCGTCGCTGCAAACCAATTCGGTGTTCTGCCTCGTTGCTGTGATGGAAAATCCAAAGAGCGCTCCTTCATCACGAAGAGCTTCCATAGCGTTCATGATTTTTTTGTAGGTACCCTTACCTCGTCGGGCATCGGTTTCAGCTTCGTAACCCTCAACACTAATAGCAGGATAAATATTACCCATTTGAGCTAAACGTTTCGCCATGTCTCGATCAATGAGAGTTCCATTGGTATAAACTTGGAAAGAAAGCTCGCTGTGTTTTTCCATGAGATCGATTTGTTCTTTGCGAAGAAAAGGTTCTCCTCCAGAAATGGTGAGGAAATTCATGCCCAGTTCATTGGCCTCAGTAAAAATTCGGTCAAGGAGCTCTATTGGCATATCGCTTTCTTTGCGATACTCACCGGCGTAACACCCATAACAATTGAGGTTACAACGCATGCTGGGACTCACTACAAAAAACATAGGTACTTGGCATCCTAATTCCTTTTCAATTTTTTGCCTTTTAGGAACTCCCAAAAGAATACTTTTACAGATGAGGTTTTCGATGAGTCTTCGTCTTACGTTGGGATGAGTTTCTTGAAGGACTCTCCTAGCCAGGACGATCTGCGGTCTTTTTTCCTCAAACATCTGACGAAGTCCACGAATCTGGTCACGATAATACTCAATTGGTGTTAATTTTTCGGCTAAATATGTTAAACGGATAATAGATTCGTCGGAGGAGTTTCGTAGAGAACCAACCATTGCTTTAACGACTTGTTCAGCAGTAAAAGCTTTTATGGAATCAAAATAACCCATACTATGAACCTCCCTTAAACGACGTATGAATTCTGTAAGACATATAAAACCACCCCTTATGGAGTATAGTAAGTAACCAACACATCAAGTATGTCCTATAAAATGTATTCGTTTTGAAATAACTTTTACAATTTATAGAGTACTGTATATTCTTTTTACGTAATTCAAGATAGGAAAGTTTTAGATGCGTCCTTTTTTAGATATATGAAGAATAATTATAAAACAATTTAAAGAAAAACAAAATTCTTTATCCTTTCTAACTATTATAACAAAAAAATTGAACTTCAACCACGAGTGCTATAGCGAATTAAATCATAATTCCTTTTCACTTCTTTAATATCTTCCCAGGTAAGATATCGAGGAGAACCCCTTGAACGATCATTATAACGGAGGAGAAAACTAGGATGAAACATGGGAAATATTTTTTTTCCACCACGCCATTCCTGCCAGATGCCTCGAATCTTACTGATCGGTTCCTTGGTATTGAGGAGATAACTGGTAGGAACGCTGCCAAGGGTAATAAGAAAGGTTGGATTAATAATGGCTATTTGTGCTTCCAAGTAAGGAAAGCAGGCATCAATTTCCTGAGACTCGGGATTGCGGTTTCCAGGTGGGCGGCATTTCACCATGTTGGCGATAAAAACCTCTTCCCGTGTAATTTTTACCGATTGTAAAATCTGAGTCAGAAGCTTCCCTGCTCTTCCCACAAAAGGTCTTCCAGTTCGATCTTCTTCCTCTCCAGGTCCTTCACCAATAAACATGAGAATTGCATCAGGGTTTCCTTCGCCAAATACAGTGTGAGTTCGGTTACTGGCTAAAGGACATAATTGACAACTTTTTACTTCCTTGTGAATTTCATCTAAGAGTTGTTCTTTTTTTGACTTTTGGTATTGCATTTTTTACTTTCCTATTGTAAAAGTTGAAAATATCTTAATTGCCCTCAATTGGATTATAGAATTTTCTATAACAACTTTTATTTACATCATATTTATAATAGTTTTTAAAAATAATTTTTGTTAAATAAGAAATTTTGTGGTTTTTTTCGAATTGCTTTGCGATGTGAATGACTTGGAATGAAACAGGCTGCCTTCCGCAAAACTTCAGCATTAAATAGAAACCATAAATACAAATCCGCTAAAGTTCGATTTTTAAATTGTTTCATGATCCCACTTTTTTCTATTTTTTCGGTAGCTGGGGAATAACAATTTTGATACCATTGCTGAACAGCAATTTCCCAAGGAATTTTATTTGAACATTGTTCTCGAGCCATTTGGTTGTTTGGGCACTCTGAACATTGAAAACATTGAATTAATTTTATGATTTCTCGGTACCCACCCGGGAGAGTGATTTGGATATTTTGTAAACCGGTTTTTTCCCGAAACACATGTTCTTCTAACGCTAAAAAATATTTTTCAGGAGAGGATGAATTGAATTGAATTTTTGGGATAGTGATTTCTATAACTTCAGCATCTATATAAAGTTGCCCGGAATTTTTGGCAACTGAAACACGATTATGACCGTCACGAATAAAATAGTAATCTCCGATTTTATAGAGTGAGATAATCGGGAGAGATTCATGTTGTTCATAATAGGAACGAATACTCGTCCATTTTCTCCGGTTGAACTTATTCAATGGCAAAAAAGCCCGATCAAAGTCTTCAAAGCGATTTTCACTCCCGATTATTTTATCAACTTCAACAGTTTTTACACCTAAATGATGTTCTTCTCCAGTTCCAATAATATCTTTAATTTGATTCAAAGGGAGGAGACGATTTTTATAATTTTTCAATGTTCCAAGAATTTTTTTAATGAAACCTTTTCGATAGAGAGAATCAAACTCTCGATTTGATTCAACTGATCGAAAAATTTCAGCCATCTTTACCCCTTTCTAAATCTATAATACGATAATTATAACAATTTATTATTTTTGTTTGATGAAGAGAGTCTTGATAGTTTTGATTCCGGTCATATAAATGAGTATGCCCATGAAGGTGATATTTTGGTTGAAATTTTTTGATGATATGATTAAATACCTTAAAACCCTTATGAACTGGATCATCACTTTCATGAATACCACTAGGAGGAGAGTGAGTAACTAAAACATCAAGATAGCGATGATAACGCATTTTAGCCCAATATAGCTGGGGTAAGAGAGCAAGATATTTATGATACATTGCTCTTTGAGTATATTGATGAATATTCCCATTATACCAAAGAGATCCTTCCAAACCGGCAAGAAGAACCCCTTGAAAATGAATAACTTTTCCATCTAAATTATAACCTCCTGCCAAGCTTTTTTTCCCAACAGAAGGATCATGATTTCCATGAACAAAGAATAAGGGGACATTGAGACTGCTCACTATAAAATCTAGATAATGTTCGGGAAGATCACCGCAAGATATAACACAACTCACATTTTGAAAACGCTCCCGACAGAGGTTGCTATAGACTCGTGGATCAATATGATCGCTTACAACTAAAATTTTCATTCTGATTATTATACCCAAATGATTAATTTTTGATAAATAATATAGATATCTAACAACCAAGTGTCATAATTTTATACCAAAAGTTTTTATTTCGTCCTAATCAAAAGGGAAAGTTTTCAAAAAGAAAAACCTTTTCTTTTTTACTTGGTTGAATGAAAAAGTCGTTCTAAATTAAAACAAATAAAAAAAAGCATTCACTTTATAGAGGATTAGGTCCTAAATGTTATAATGCTGAATGAAATCTTGTGGGAAGGAATTGTGAAGTTCGAATGAACGAAAAGCATCATTTTGGGGTAGTTGATAATCTCGATAAGCTGTTTCTGGTTTTACCGGAACACATTTTGAAAGCGCTTGAGGAAAAAGAAAACTCTGATGAATTGATAGAAATTGTCATGGACTTGGGACGTCCACCAGAGGCACGATTTACTAATGGCTTCTGTATTCTTATCGAAAATCCGGTTGAAAGAAGTGATATTGAATATACTTTAGGGAGAGTCGGTATGTTTACCCGAGATAACCGAGCTGGGATCGAGAGGACTCTTCACCGAATTTCATGTATCCGGAATCGGGTTGGAAATGTCGTGGGTCTTACATTACGAGTGGGGCGTGCTGTATATGGTACCATTGATATTATTCGGGATATCATTGTGTCGGGGAAAAATATTTTATTTTTAGGTCCACCAGGAGTTGGTAAAACAACGAAGCTTCGAGAGGTCGCCCGGGTATTGAGTGATGAATTTCAAAAAAGGGTGATTGTAGTTGATACCTCAAACGAGATAGCCGGTGATGGCGATATTCCCCATCCAGCAATCGGTCGAGCACGTCGAATGCAAGTCCCTTCACCAGAAAGGCAACATGACATCATGATTGAAGCAGTAGAAAATCATATGCCGGAGGTTATTATTGTTGATGAAATCGGCCGTGAAGAAGAAGCTCGAGCCTGTCGGACCATTGCCGAAAGAGGAGTCCAACTGATTGCAACCGCTCATGGTAATTCCTTACGAAACCTTTTATTAAACCCTACTCTTACCGACTTAGTTGGTGGTATTCAATCGGTTATTCTTAGTGATGAAGAATCGCGGCGTCGCGGGACCCAAAAAGCCGTATTAGAAAGGAAGGCAATTCCGACCTTCGATATTGTTGTTGAGTTGAGAGATAGGGAGACTTTGGGAGTCTATCGCAACACTGCCGAAGCAGTGGACGTTATTTTAAGGAACTATGACCCTCGTCCAGAAGTGAGGAAAAAAACCAAAGATGGTGCCATTGAAGTTCTTCAAGAAACCGAAGAACTCAAAGTCACTGAGGGTGTTTACAATTTATCTGAATGGAATGAACCTCAATACCCAGAAGGGAAAATGTTAAGGGTATTTCTTTTCGCAATCAGTCGAAACTATATGGAAAGAGCAATAACCCAGTTAAAGGCAACCTTAGAAGTCGTTGAAGATTTAAATGAAGCTGATATTGTTTTAACTCTGAAAAGTCGTTATCGTAAAAAAACCAATCGACTCCGTGAAGCCGAAAATCGAGGGATGCCGGTTCATGTTATTCGCAGTAACACATATAGCCAAGTACTCCGTTTTGTCAAAGATCTTTTTGGTTTATCTGATAACTTTGAAAAATCAGGAGAGACTGGTCTGATTGAAGCAGAGAAAGCGGCAAGACAAGTGCTGAGAGAAAATGAACCAATTGAACTTACTCCACGGAATGCCTTTGTGCGTCGGCTTCAACATAAAATCGCTGAGAGATATAATTTGTTTTCACAAAGTATTGGTGAGGAGCCTTTTCGCAGAGTAACTATCTATCCAAGAAGTTTGGATGATGCTCGATGAGATATTTTCCGGGTCAGTTCATAACTTTTGAAGGAATTGAAGGAACAGGAAAGTCGACTCATGCTAGACGCCTTTTCGCTTTTTTAGAAGAAAATGGATATCCAGTTCTTTTCACCGCTGAACCGGGTGGAACGGAGGTGGGGAATCAAATTCGATCCATCCTTCTTCACCCTCAAACCGGAGGAATTGATGCTATTACTGAACTTTTTCTTTTTGAAGCGTCTCGTCGCGAACATGTTTTGCAAGTTATTCAACCGGCATTGCAATCTGGAAGGATTGTTCTTTGTGTGCGTTTTTGTGATTCAACTATCGCCTACCAGGGATATGGGAGGGGTCTATCAATTGAGATGATTCAATACCTCAATCGATTGGCTACGAATGACCTTATGCCTGATTTAACCCTTCTTCTTGATATTGATCCTGAAGAAGGGTTACGAAGATCTTTTCATCATACTTCTCCGCAAGAGCTCCGTTTTGAAGAGGAATTCCTGAAGAAAAAAGAGATATTATGTTCAATACGGAACGGTTTTTTTAAAATAGCTGCAGAAGAACCAAAACGATTCAAGGTAGTTTCTACTATTGAATCAAAAGAGGTTGTTTTTGAGAAAATAAAAAATTGTGTATTATCGGTTATTCAAGACAAAAAAAGGAGGAATATGTCATGAAGCCAACCTCTTTATTGATATGTGTTGTTCGAGATCAAGATGCTTTAAAATTAGTCGATATCTTAAGAGAGAAACAAATATCTTTTACCAAACTGGCTTCTACTGGCGGTTTTTTACGAGAAGGGAATACCACACTTTTAATTGGGATTCATGAAACCAAAAAAAACGAGGTCATTGAGTTAATTCGGAGTCAATGTGAACACCGGGAAGAATATGTAGAATCTGCTATTCCAGTGAATGAACCAATTGGACCTTATGTTCCACAGCAAGTCAAAGTTATCCGAGGAGGAGGAGTATTGTTCGAAGTTCCTATTGAACGTTACGAGAGGTTTTAATTCAATGAGTTGGTCAGAAATTTGTGGGCATGAATTTCAAAAGCAATTTTTTCAGCGAGTTTTTCAAAATCAGACCCAAAGTCATTCATATCTTTTTTCTGGACCAGAGGGAATAGGAAAAACCACTTTTGCTTTCGAAGTTGCTCGGTTGTTTAATTGTGAGCACCCAACTAGAGATGGTTCCTGTGGATCTTGCCAAAATTGCCGTTTGATCAATGCCAGAACCCATCCTGATGTTTTGTTACTTTCTCCTCGGGAAAATAAAATTTTAATAGAGGATGTTAGAGACTTTATTTTTCGTTTGGGATTACAGAGGGTATATGGGAAATTCCGGGTTGGAATTGTTGAATCAACCGAATTGTTCAGTAAGGAAGAAATACAAAATTGTCTTTTAAAAACAGTCGAAGAACCCCCAGAGAAGAGTATAATAATTCTTATCACTTCTCAAGTTCAGGCTTTATTGCCAACCCTTCTCTCTCGATGCCAGAGGATCAATTTTCAATTATTACATCAAGAAAAAATTAAAGAATTTATTCAGAAGAAATATACTTTATCCGATCAAAAAGCGTTAAATATTGCTGAGCATTCACTTGGTTGCCTTCGGAATGCTTTTAGCTTGGCAGAAGGAAACCAACCCTTCATTGAGAAATCTTTCTTTTTATGGGATTGGATTACGGGTGAAAATGAAATTTTTTCACTTGGACCATGGTTTACTGAAAATAAAGATAATATAATCGAGATCTTATCGCAATTGGAGTGGTATTTACGAGATATTATGCTTTTTCAATTTATAGCAGGAAAAAGTGAGCGAATCCTAACTTTTTCAAGATATAAAAAGCGGGTTATTGAAGATGCGAGTCGGTTGTCACCAGGAATAACTTCTCGTTTTATTTTAGCTATTGAACAGTTAGAGAAAGATTTAAAGAGTAATCTTCATTATGATACTACTTTGTTGCATTTTGTTTTAATGGTAAGGGAGGAACTGAATAGTGCTCCGCGTTGTTGGAATTAAGTTTGAGCATAATTTAAAAATGTATTTTTTTGAAATAAGAAATTTTGATTTACATTATGGGCAAAAATGTGTCGTTGAGACGGTATTAGGCTTAGAAATGGGTGAAGTGGTAAAAAGACCTTTTATTTGTGAAAATATCAAAAATAGTCTGAAGCCGGTTATTCGACCAGCCCAGGAAATTGATATTTTGCAATTACAAAGCAATCGAGAGAAAGAAAAAATTGCCTTTGAAATAGCGAATCAAAAAATACAAGAACATCAGCTTTCCATGAAATTATTAAGAGCTCATTATACTTTGGATAGAGGAAGATTAACGTTTTATTTTGGATCTGAGGAACGAATTGATTTCCGAAATTTGGTTAAAGATTTGGCGGCTATTTTTCGAACACGGATTGAACTTCGCCAGATGGGAGTCCGAGACGAAGCAGGTATGATTGGGGGATGTGGGATGTGTGGTCGAGAGTTGTGTTGTAGCACATTTCTCATTAATTTTGAACCGATATCGATCAAAATGGCCAAAGAACAAAATT